>NZ_CALPCM010000025.1:0-43796 GCF_943193015.1 Hominisplanchenecus murintestinalis | reverse complement strand
CTTTTTTACATCAACTACTTAAAAAAAACTTTTTTAACATTTTTCATTTTACCTATTGACATTTCTTAGCTGGACTTGTTTTTTTTGTATGAACCAAGTATACCGTCCCCAATGTTAACTCTAAAAGTGCATATATGTTAATTGTAAGTTAATTGCACTGCAAAAGGCATAGAATATTTCATCTATGCCTTTTAACAACGGAATTATTTATCTGCCCTGTATATATTCCTCGTTTTGTCTCTGATACATAGGACGGTTCTCCCTTGTACGTTCTTCCGGTTCCATATCCTCCATGAAACTCTCCACCGCCTTTACATACACCTCTGCCAGCTCTAACGTACATATCCGGTTCTCCGGCATGATTTCCTCTCTTATTTCAGAAACCTTTACAGCCTGCCGAGAGGGGTATAGCCATAAGGGGAGGCGGCCCGTATATCCTTTTTTTCTTCTACAAACTTTGCAAACTCCCGCACCAGCGGAATCATGGATAACAGCTTATAAAAGAGTGCTTTGAGTTTATCCAGTACGTTGATGAAATCCAGACGCTTTTCAAACTCTTTATCCAACACACCGATATCCTCTAAAAACCCCTCTTTTTTTACCTGTATTTGTTCCTTTTCATCTGTTGCTTTCCTGACATCACGCAAAAGACGCTCTTTATCAGAATGAAGGATAAGCGTATCTGTTTTTAAGGACAAATTTTCCTGCCGTATTTCCTCCTGTTCTGCCATCAGTTTTTGTTTCATTTCCCTGCCTTCTGTTTTTATCTGTATCAAATCTTCCTCTGCTCCGATAATCTCTGTTTTCGTGTCAGACAACCGCCGTTCTGCTTCGGAAACTTCTTTTTCTGCCTGTTCCAGACGTTGGTTGGCATTAAAAAGCCTGTCCTGTTTTTCTTCAAGGAATCCCGCCACCATTTCCAGCCGCTTCGTTTCCTGCTGCACCTTATATTCCGCAACGGTCAGGTCATAGTTTTTCCCTTTCTGCTTATCTTTTACAAGCACTCCGAAGTGGATAAGCATTTCTACGCTTGCGGTCTGACGCAGGCTGTTCTGTAAAATATTCTCCAGCGTTTTCGGAGTGAAAACAGAGCGTTTGGAAACCTTTGTTTCCAGCCCGCGCTTAAATCCCCTGCCTATGGGAACGCCTACAACGTGCATATGCGGGCTTGCTTCATCAAAGTGGACTACCGCATTTGCAACTTTGAAATCCGGCATTTCTTTCTGCAACTGCTCCAGTAAGGTGTCATATACCTTGCAGATATTTTCTTTGTTTTGCTTTTCCTTATCTGTTTCCATAAAGACATCTTCCCAGAAATCCTTATCCCCGCACTGGAAAATAATCTCCACTGCCATGTCTTGGTTCTTGCCGGACAGATGTTCAAAATAATCGTCAATCCGTCGGTCTGCCCTTGTCTGTTTTTGGTTATACTGCTCCAGTGCTTCTGAAAAAGTGTCCTGATAGACTTTTTTCACATCCCGCATAAGATTTGTACTGCCAAAGAGCAGGACAATGTTCTCCCTGTCATACTCTTTGGAACGGTATTTCCGCAGGTTGTGTTTTGCCACACCGGACAGCCTGCCTTTGCTGTTGAGGGCACTTTTCCCGTTGCTGATATGGGCACTGTATGATACTTCATTCATCACATCCCCTCTCTGCCGGAGGAATTTTTTTCTTATTTGTCATTTCCTTTCCGGCTGGTTTCCTTATCAATCATTTTACGTCTCCGATTTTCCTTTGGGCTGATGGGAACGTGGCGGGGTGCGGTTATCATTTCGGCTCTGCCGATAATGATAACCCCCTAGCATTTTTGTCAAGCCAAAAATGCGGGGGTCCTGCCGGGGGCTTGTTCAAGCGGGTGTATATCCAGCTTTTGCCTGTTATTTTGCCTGCCGGAGAAACCATCTGCCGCTGACCTGTATTCTGCCAAAGTAAAATACTGCGGATAAACATAAGTGCCAGCATGGTGCGGGCAGAGTGCAGGCAGAGGTGCAGGCACTTTTCCCATTGATTCCCCTGTCATGGTGTAGTTTTGATGTAGGCTTTGCCCCAAATGATGCAGGAATGGTGTAGTATTTCAAAAAATGATGTAGGAACGGTGTAGAAAAAATCTACACCATTGCTACACCAAAACTACACCATTCCTGTCCTGCCAAAGAAAAATTCCGGTTGATAACCGGAGAAGTCTGTGATACACTTATCTTGCGTGTAGGTATATCAAGACTCCGGTCTGATTGCCAATGGGGCAGCCGTTATGGCTGCCTCTTATCATGTCCGGACAGTTTTTACTTCCGGGCGGTTCCGCAGGTCTTTCCCCTCATTTGCTGCCATAAACCTCTCCAGCACATCCCTGCGTATGATTGCTTTCCGTCCAATCCGCAGCACCGGGATTTTCTCCCATTCCACCAGTTTCCGCATGGTGTTCCTGCCAATGCCCGTATATTCGGACGCTTCCTCTATCGTCATTCCAATCTTAATCTCTGCCATACAAATATCCTCCCTCTTTTCCGATAACCTGTTTTTCCTGCATTTTCATTCCTGCTCATATCCGTATCCCCTTTCTTGTTGATTTACAATGTTGCATTATGCAACGCTGTAAAATGCATAATAAATAAATACGATGGTTTTGTCAAGTCCTTTTGCGGTTATTTCTATTTTGCATATTGCAACATCTGTTTTTGTGTGTTATTATAGTCTTGTAACAACGAAACAGATTTCCCTTTAACAGCTTATAACAAGCAGGGGGAACGCAGTGCAAGGAGGTCACGATGGAGAAGAAAGAACTTCGCAGGACAATCGGTGAACGGGCGAAACAACGCCGCAAGTCGCTGAAACTCCCCCTCCAGTATGTTGCCGGACAGATGGACGTGAACAAGACCACCATCCAGCGGTATGAGAATGGGAGCATTGACAACACAAAGAAACTGATTGTTGAGGGATTAGCGGATGCACTTCATGTATCAGCGGCATGGCTCCGGGGCGAAACAGAGGATATGGGGGCGGATATGTCGGACAGCAGGGATTTTAAGATTGAATCCGCCATGAGCCGGATAATGGGCGATTTCCCGCTTGACATGAAAGAGGAAGAAAGCGATTTCTCAAAGGATTTGCTGCTTTTGTTCCTTTATGAGTACCGTATGTTTAACCAGTCTTTTACCCATGCGGCTAAAGAGTATGGTAAGGGCGGGGATTTCAATGAGGCAATGTCAAAGGTCATGGGATTTGAATCTGAACAGGAGTTTAACAACGTCATGTTTCTGCGGGAGGTTATGCGTTTCATCAACAGCACGAGTGAAATCAGCGACATTGTAAGGGTGTATGCCAAACAGCCGGAACTTGCGAGGACGAGGCTGAAAAATCTTCTGAGTGAACATTCCTTGTGACAGGGCAGCCGGAGTTTTGATATGCCTACACGCAAATAAGCATATCTATCAGTTCCGATTGCCAACGCAATAACAGATTGCGTCTAGGAAAGGAGATTTTATTATGGCAAAAGGTTCTGTAAGAAAAAAAGGAAAGAAATGGTACTACCGCTTTTATGTGGAGAATGAGAGCGGAAATCTGGTGCAGAAGGAGTACCCAGGAACAGAGAGCAAGTCAGAAACGGAGAAACTTCTCCGCAAGGCAATGGAGGATTACGAGGAAAAGAAGTTTGTGGCAAAGACGGAAAATATCACGCTGGGGGAAATGCTGGATATATGGCTGGAGGAAGAAGTAAAGCCCGGTACATTAAGCACTGGGACGCTGATTGCCTATACCACTACCGCCAGACAGATTAAGAAACATCCTATCGGACAGCGTAAGCTGAAAAGCATAACTGCCGACCATTTACAGGAGTATATTGATTTCCTGTCTTTTGGAGGAACAAGACCGGACGGAACGGAGGCTCAGCCCATCAGTAAAAACTATATGCTCCAGTTTTCGGCAGTCCTGCGGGGCTCGTTCCGGTTTGCGGTATTCCCGAAACGCTATATTACTTTTAATCCCATGCAGTATGTACGCATGCGGGTAAAAAAGGAGGAAGTGGAACTGTTTGAGGGAAATGCGGAAAATGAGACAGACATCCCGACCATTACCCATGAGCAGTACACGGAGATAACGGATTATCTCCGTAAAAAAAGAAATCCGGCACTCCTGCCGGTGCAGATAGCCTATTATACTGGATTACGCATTGGCGAGGTATGCGGGCTGGCATGGCAGGACATCAACCTTGAGGAACAGTATCTTACCGTCCGCCGGAGTATGCGTTACAATGCCACCCGCCACAAGATGGAAATCGGTGCAACCAAGCGGAAAAAAATCCGTACAGTGGACTTCTGCGACACACTGGCAGAGATACTAAAAAAAGCCAGAAAGCAACAGCACAGAGAGCGTTTCCAGTGTGGCGAAATGTATTTCCGCAATTACTATCAGAAAGTAATGGAAAAGGGAAGGACGCATTATGATCTGTATTCTTTGCAAAGTACGGAGGAGATACCGGACGATTACGAAGAACTGTCTTTTACGAGCAATCTGTTATCAAACGGGGCAGCCCCGAAAGATGTGCAGGAACTTCTGGGACACTCTGATGTAAGTACCACAATGAATGTTTATGCCCATGCCACCAGAGAGGCGAAACGGACTTCCGCAAGGCTTTTGGATAAGGTGGTGGGCGGTAATTAAAAACTTTCCCTTGTTTTGGTCCTATGAGGGCAAAAACAAGGGAAAATGGTTGATTTGATGATGTAATGGGTTTGATAGATTGCGTAAAATGGGGATTTTGGTAGGGAATGATAGTTTAATTTGAATTTTCCAAATCAATTCCCCATCCTGAAATCATATATTTTACTTGTATTTTGTATTGTTTTTATATATAATTATAAATACATGCAGATACTATTTATTATTTGTGTAAAAATAACTTTATAATTTTGCGGAGGGAAAAACGTTGAAAAAATCAGTGTCCTTAACAGCTATTGCATATGTATTAGCAACAATATTCTTATTGATAATACCTATAAATGTGCAAGCAAGTCCAATTATTGAAAATGAAAAATTTATTGAAGAGGGTTACACCGCAGACGGTATTAAATATTCTATTTATGAACTTATTATCCCTGATAATGAAACAGTAAGCCGTATTGCTGTATCAAAATGGGTGAGTATTGTCGTGTATTATGACGGCGATGTAATACCATCCTCAACATATCCTTATGAGGCGTATGACAATGAATATAAAACCGTTATGAAGGGAACCTTAAGACGCACCTCTTATGAGTATTTATTATTCGGCAACCGCACCCGTACAGTCTATCAAGGAACAGTGCACGGAAACATTTAACTCAATATCATTAAATGACAGTATCTATATGCGTACTATTACCTCGAAAAAATTATTTATTAAACTGCAATATTTTATACTATATATGGATGTTATATGTATAAGGAGGTGTTTATGAAATTAGATTTTATAAAAGAAAAGCATGATATCGAAAATACCATCAAGAAGTATACAAACACAATATCAAAAATCGCTTATTCATACACCAAAAGCAAAGAAACCGCAGAAGACATAACCCAGAATGTTTTTCTTAAATATATGATAAGCGAACACACTTTTCACGACGATGAGCACAAAAAAGCATGGCTCATACGGGTTACCATTAACGAATGCAAAAAACATTTTTGCTGGCTGAGTTATCAGCCAAAAAGTTATCCAAAAACACCAGAACCTGAGGAATATCATGACGTATATTCTGCAGTAATGGATTTACCCCAGAATTATAGGATGGTGATTCATCTTCATTATTATGAGGGACTATCTGTAAAAGAAATGAGTTCCATCTTGGAAAAAAATGAAAACACTATCCTGTCTCATCTGCATAGAGCCCGAAAAAAGTTAAAAAAGATTATGGAGGTAGATTATGAATATAAATATAGATAAATATAAATATGCAATGGATTCTATAAAAATGAAAGAATTTACTGTAGAAGAACTGGAAAATATTTTAATTAAAAAACGACGCCGCAGCAAACACACAGCAATTGCGGCGGCATCCGGTACGATACTGCTTATTTTTATAATATCTGCCGGACTTCTTTTCAAAAATGATTTTGCAACCATCACCGTACAGGCGGAAGCTGGTGAAAAAATGGTTTTATCCTCAGAAAATACAATTTACAATTTAAGTTCGGCTATATCTACAATACAATTCTCAAAAAATTCAAATTCGGCTACTCTGAGTCTAAAACTGTTTTTTGAATCCAGGAAAAAAAACATAGATCAAATTACTGTTAGCAGCTCAGAAGATAAAATTGAGCGTAAGGATTTAGAAAAAGTAAATGCCTATTTCATTAAAACCCAAAAGCTGAAAGTATCTGATTACGGCGCCTTCTCTCAAGATATCCAAAAAGATGACACTTTCCTGTGGAGCCTTTACGACCAGCAAACACACGAGGTCACTTTCAAAACTTTAATAGGAAATTCTTACACCTTTCAATATGAGGAACAGGACAATGAATCCTATGAATTGGCGTTAAACGTATTAAAAGATGAAAATGACACGTTTTCAATCGGAGACATTATATTAAAAGCCAAAATCAAATACCTTGATGGGACAGTGGAAAACAAGAAGATCAAAATCGCCGCAAATGATGATATCTCCTCCGGGCTTCAAATGAAGATATTATAAACCTAATAACTCTTTATAAAATTTTCACCGAAACCACTTTATTGTCCTTCCGCGGCGAACTGACAATAAATCCAATACCGTCCACTTTCGCCTTCGCCAGAACCTTTTTATTCCATGAAACCGGGGAAATCGTCATGCTTTTTCCCTGGCAAATGCATTTCCCATTCCACTGCCGGCTCTTTTTCACCGGATATTTGAAAGTTACCCGAACTTTCCAGCGGGACACTGCCTTTTTTCCGCGGTTTGACAAAGATACCCGATATAGCGCGCACCAACGGTTTCCATCCTGCCACGAACCATCCTTTTTCACACTTGCCCGGCAGGACTTCCTGGAAGCTTTCGTTCCGGCAGGCTTCGGATTTTCAGGCTTTGGCCGCGGGGCAGGTTTGGGTTTTCCAGCAGGCTTCACATTTGATGTTCCGCCCAGTTTTCCTTTCATGGCGCTTACCAGCCACTTCCCCGATTTAGACAAGTCCGATTCCGTCCAGCCTGATTTCTTCTGGCAGCTGCTTTTTAAAAGTGAACTGGATTCCGCTTTATTTGAAAGGTTCCATGCCATATAGCTGACTCCATATGTATTCAGCAGTTTCATCCATTTGTCCGCTTCTTTCTGATTAACCGCACCGTTCCCGGAAGCATCACAGATTCCGAATTCACTGACAAACAGAGGCACTCCCGCTTCAAGCGCCTTTTTCGCTTTTTCACGATACGTTTCCCTGTGGGTATCCGCATAAAAATGCAGCGTATACATGATATTTTTATAGCCTTTCAGCGGATTTGCCGCCGCAATATCCACATCCTGCGACCAGTTAGGCGTCCCCACCAGGATAACCGCATTTTTATCAATCTTACGTATTTCCTTTATGACAGTTTCTGCATAGGACTTTATCTGCCCCCAGTCCGTGCCTCCATTCGGCTCGTTGCAGATTTCGTAAATGACATTTTTATACGCCTTGTATTTTTTCGCCATCTCCTTAAAAAAAGCAAGCGACTCCTTTTTGTAAGTATTCGGATTCCCATCGCTCAATATATGCCAGTCAATAATCACATACATCCCCAAATCAGAAGCCGCTTCTACCCCGGTATGGATAAGCTTCTTCAAAGCCTTTCTGTTTCCGGCGTTTCCAGTGCAGTAGCCGTTGTATTCTGCTGTATACATAGCCAGCCGGACGGCATTCGCCCCCCAAGAGTCGCGCAGATTCTGAAACGCTTCCTTAGATACATACTCCGGAAACCAGGACAGTCCGTGGGTGCTGACGCCTTTCATCTGAAATACCCTTCCCTTCGCGTCCACCAGATTCGTTCCCTTCACAGACAGCCTGCCGTGGGCGCTAAGCGGCGTGGCGGCAGAAACTCTGCATGGTAAAAGTATGATAAAAAATAATATAGCTGCCAATCCGACACGCGTACGATTTTTTATTTTCATGAAACTGCTCCTTATCAAAAACGCATTCAAATATTTTCTTCTGTTTCAATAGTTGTCTATCCCCGCCAACATATTGAAGTTGTTTTACATGCGTTTGTAATAGCATTATACCTTTTGCGTTAAAAATTATCAATGGGTTTGCACTAAAAGCCCCTCAGCAAATGATTGACTTAAACCAGACCTATACGTATAATAATAGTAACTGTATATTGTGCAGAAAAGGGCAGTTTCCTACCCAGCTTTTTATTCATAAGCCCCTTCTGTAAATGGGGACGCTATCATCTATGGTGCAATCATCTCTATAATAAAATGTCCTCGCGCCTGCAGTACCCATAGGCAAGGCAGCGCGTCAAGAGCAAAATCCAGCAGAAGCTTTTCCATGTGAAACTCTGGCAGATAAGCTTTCATAGCGAAAAGGAATGCGAAAAGCATGCCGTGTCTGAAAGCCTTATATGAAGGCTAAAGATTCCAAGAAAATATCATGAATGAAAGAAAGGGTGAAAAAAGATGTTAAAAAGAATGAAACAACTGGCTCCAAACATAATAGCCATAACATTGGCAGGAGCGGCAGCGTTCACTTCTCTGCCCGTATCTGCCGCGCCGGAAACAGTCGCCGGCGGCTATGTCATTGATATGGAACGGCTTCCGAAGGTACATTTTTCCAAACACAAGGATTGGGAAACGCTGTATCAGACTGCCTGGAACAGCCATAAAAGCAATATTACGCCGATTACAAAGGCTCTGAATCCTGAACTGACAACAGATGACACGACGTCTTACTATGTGGACGAAGCTTTTGATGAAACTATTTTTCAGTGGGATACACTGTTTATGATGATGTTTGATAAATACGGCATCCACGAATTCCCAACATTAAATTCCATGGACAATTTCTATTACCATCAGACGGATGCAGAGGATGATTCGGATGGTTACATTTGCCGAAGAATCAACCAAAGCAACGGACAGTTAAGTTACAGCAATTATCTGACGGTAGACGCCATCAATCCGCCGATGTTTGCCTGGGCAGAATGGGAACAGTATCAGATTCACGGAGATCTTTCACGTTTTACGAAAAAAGTCAAAGAAAAAGCAATCATTGACAGGCTGGATGCGTACTGGCAGTTTATAAAGAGAACAAGAACGCACAAGTCTGGTCCGGCCAAAGGGCTGTATGTTTCAAATGGACAGGGAAACGGACTTGACAATACGCCAAACCAGGATTGGAACGGATGGGGACAGGCGGCAAACGATATGTCCATCCAGCAGGTACAGGCTGCACATTACCTTGTCAGGATTTTAGAGGAAATCCTTGCAAAGGATGAAACGCTTACACCAGCAGACCGGACAAAATACCAGGAGATGAAAGAGAAATACCAGAGAGAGGAAGCGGATTTAAAGCAGCTCGTACGGGAAAAATTATGGTCGGAAGACGGAAGCTTTTTCTTTAATATGAATGCATCGACGGGTGAATTTACAAATATTGCAACGCCGACAGGCCTGTGGGCTCTTGCGGCGGGCGTGGCCACAAAGGAACAGGCAGACCGCATGATTAAAGAATATGTTTTAAATTCCAATAAGATGTTCCGTCCAAACGGACTTGCTACCGTATGCTATGATTACAGTACATTTAAGCCCACAGGAGGATACTGGAACGGGGCGATATGGTCTCCGACTTCCTATCAGTGGATTAAAGGCCTGCAGAATTATGGATATGACGAACTGGCATTTAAAGAAGCGGTACGCCATACCAACGCGCTTGCAGAGGTCTGCGTCAATGGGGCATATGACAGGTACGGCAAATTTCTGCATACGCTTTGGGAAAATTATTCTTCGGAATACTCGATTCCGGGTTCAACAGAACATTTGGATACGCAGCCTTCCAGATCAAATTTTGTAGGATGGGCAGGAGCGCTCGGAATCGGTTCTGTGATTGAAAATATTGTAGGCATTACTATAAAAGGAAATGAAAACGCCATTGAATGGGATATTAAGCTTACGGAGGCGTTCGGCGTGGACAATCTCTATTTTAACGGCGCAGACGGTGAAAACTTTGTAAATCTTTCATGCAGCGAACGGATGAATGATACCTCAGGGGCAACGCTTACGGTAAAGGCAGACCATGATTTTGAACTCCGCGTAAAAGTCGGCGGAAAATCACAAACCATACAGGTGGCAGCCGGAAATCATGAGTATTCCATTGA
This sequence comes from Hominisplanchenecus murintestinalis, assembly GCF_943193015.1. NCBI lineage: Bacteria > Bacillati > Bacillota > Clostridia > Lachnospirales > Lachnospiraceae > Hominisplanchenecus > Hominisplanchenecus murintestinalis. Next base: position 33,495 of record NZ_CALPCM010000025.1, on the reverse strand, counting down.
CGGGGCAGACGGAAATGAGACTTATCTTGGCATCCGTCCAAACAAACGCGCAGATGCATCTTTTACGGCAGAACAGATAGACGCTGCTGACAGCGCCATACTGTTTGGAGATGAAGGGACTTCCCCCCGGGCGGATGGGCTTCCAAATCAGATTGAAAAAGGAAACAAAAAAATCTTTAATGTGAATACCGTCGGATATCATCGGACAAACAGCAAATATCCCACCAGTTTAAGAGACAGCAAAGTAATGCGTGCGCTTGGCTCAGAGAATGCAAAAGAATATTCAAAGACAACGTCTCCACACGGCTCGGAAGGATTTATGTTTATGGTTCCCGCATCAAATACGATGCAGACAGCCAAAGCTCTCATCGGTGTAAAAAACGGCACTGCCAAAGTGGAAGCTGACCTGCTGGACGCTTCTGAAGTGACGAAAACAGCAGAATTAAAAGGCTCCGGGGAAGAGACGGTCTATGCGGTAGAAATACCAAACTGCGCCTCAAAAGATACAGACATGATGGTTACGGTTACCATGAAACAGGATGGAAAAGAACAGGGAGAAATAAGCTTAAAGGCTATCGTTTTGGAAAACGGCGGCAGTAAAGTCCTGGAAGCCCCTGTACAGGTGAAAGCAGAATCAGAAAATACTGCACTTTTGGTCCATGCGTCCGCACCGGAAGGCATTTCTTATGACAGCTACCGTGTCTACTATAAAACAGCAGACAACACTTCCTGGAATGTAAAAAATACAAAAACGCTCCCATGTAAACTAGAAGGGCTTTCCAATTATAAACGATATGATGTGTTGGTTACGGGTATCAAAGACGGCACGGAGTCTGCAAATTCCGAAAGCGTCTCTGAAATTCCAGAGGAAGTAAAGCGCACGGACGCACAGCGGGCATACTATGACTGGCTGGAAGTTCAGGAAAAAGTGCTGAATGGAAACACCGATTTCTCCAATATCATAAGTAATTTGAATTTTGACGTAAAAGGCCCGACATATGGAACAAAATTCATATTTTCAAGCGACAGCCATTTGTCAAAGTACGGACTGCGAAATAACGGAAGCGTAGCAAATCCGGTTCTCCCGCTCCCTGACATCACAACAGTACTGAAAGCAGACGCTTCCTGCGGAGGAAAAACGATAAAAATCACAGTTCCTGCCGTTGTAAAAGCAATGGCTGCAAATGCGATACCTTATGTGTCCGGTAAAAAGGGAGAACTCACATCCGGAACGATAAACCTGACAGCGGAAGGAACAGTGGATTGGGCACAGTTCCACAGCGAGAGCACGGAAAATTACATCCGAAAAGAGCAGGCAGAGACAAAGATTAAGAATTTTCAAGTAATCGATGGCATAGACGGAAAAATCAATGACGGTACATTTTCTTTTGAATCGACAGACGGTACGGGAACTCCGGTAGACCGTTCAGGAATCAGTGCAAGAAGCTTGCATGACGGATTTACACTGGAACTTCCATACAGCGACAAGATGCAAGAGGCAAAATTTTATGCAAATGCCTGGGGAGGTGATGTGACGCTTGAGATAGCGGTAAACAATACGGTTTTCTATTCTGGGACATTTGGAAAAGACGACTCTTCAGGAATGGCGGGGCAGGAATTTGTCATTACTTATAAAGTCCCGTCTGCTTCAGACAAAATAACTGCAAAACTGTACTGCAGCAACGATTTGGGACAATGGGGCGGATGCGTAACGGCGCTTCAGGCTCTAACGATAAAAGAGACAGAAGAGAGCATTCCTATTCCGGAAGCAGAAGATTCACAAGTCGTATTCGGGACACATACTGCGCCGGAATCAGTGAATCTTACAGAGGAAGGAGCTGTTGACTGGAATCTGTTTACTGTCACAGATTTGGAACAGATTGAAAAAAAGACCGGAGGCAGAGGCATTGCAAACCTTTCTGCTATCCAGGCAGTTACAAAGTTAAATCCGAATTCTTCCAATACAATGTTTTCCTTTACAGACGGAACGAACAATGCCGCAGGCAATTACAGCAAGGGAATTGTCTTTGAAAAGGCCGGAAACGGCATTACGTTTGATCTTCCGTATTCTGCAAGAAAACAGACTGTGGGGATTCACCTTGGCGCATGGGCTGCAAAAGTGAAAATAAACGCTTCTGTAGTAAAAGACGGGCAGACACGAAAAGAATATACACAATTTTTTGACACAGGCGCACAGGCAAACAGCGAGCCGGCAAAATACGGCATGATTTCCATGGAATATCTTCTAAAAGATGCGGATTCACATCTGCATGTGGAAATCAGCAACGATACTTTATACGATGGAACCTGGGGTAATTTTAATCTTGGAGCAATTACACTTAGCGGCAGTTTTTATGTATCTGCGGAACAATCGGAAAACGGAAACATTTTTATTACAAATCCGATTGCATCCCCGGGGGAAACGGTTACGGTTTTTGCCGTTGCGGACGCGGGATATGAGCTTGCAGAGGAAAGTCTAAAATATTATACAGAAGAAAGTGTAAATGGAACAGCAGTCAAAGACGGCGTGTTTGTTATGCCGTTAGGAAATGTTACAATAAAAGCTAAATTCTTGAAAAAACCGGAGATTGCTGACAAAAAAGAATTGCATGCAGCCATTGAGCAGGCAAAAAATCTTCAGGAAACCAATTATACGCCGGAGAGCTGGGCAGAATTTCAGAAAGTTTTGGCGAAGGTAACAGCCGTGCTGAACAATAAGGAAGCCTCCGCAGAAGAAGTAAAAGCGGCAGAAGCAGAGCTGCACGCAGCGTTAAAGAACCTTGTTATAAAGAAAGCAGAGCCACCCAAACCTGTACAGGCAGCGTCCATTTCCATCCATGCCCCATCAAAGAAACTCGCGGCAGGTAAAAAAGTAAAACTGACAGCCTCCATCCTTCCTGAACAGACAGCAAATAAAACAGTAACCTGGAGCGTCAGCAATACAAAATATGCGTCAATCAGCCAGGCAGGGGTCATTAAGCTAAAGAAAGCCGGCATAGGCAAAACTGTTACGGTAACAGCCGCTGCAGCAGACGGCAGCAAGAAGACGGCAGTTTATAAAATTAAGATTATGAAAAGGGCAGTCAAGAGCATTAAACTTTCTGCCCCCGCAAAAAAAGCCAAAGCCGGAAAAGCAGTAAAACTCAAAGCCAAAATCAAGACCACAGGCAAGGGAACTGTAAACAGGACGTTGACATGGAGCAGTTCAAACACCAAATATGCCACGGTCAATCAGAAGGGCATCGTTAAGACAACGAAAGCCGGAAAAGGAAAGACTGTCACGATTACAGCGGTATCTACTGACGGAAGTAACAAAAAAGCAAAAATGAAACTGAAAATCACATAGAGCCAGAAATCATCTCTGAAAACAACAAAACAGGTGAAACGAAGGAGTTGTTGTAAAATAGCCGCTATATATACAAGGATATGGCACTTAGACGATACAGGTCTTGCCTATATACTGTAGATAATCCGCGTTTTGCAACAGCTCCTTTATTTTCTAACACGTTCAACAGCCAGTACTGCCGTCCCTCTCCCGCAATTTCTAAAAAGGACCCTTAAACTCCCCCTCCAGCACAGTAGAAATCTGTTCGAAATAACGCTGGTTGCGCTCGGCGTTCAGATAAACCACGTCATCCACATCATACTGCGAAAACAGTTCCGGCGTATAAGATTTGAAGGTAGAAAAAACAGCCGTCTGGTAAAGCTGGGGCAGGTAAGAGGTCATGGCGTTACTGAAAGAATCCCCAATCACAAGCAGCGTCCGCTTATTTGACGAATTGGATTTGAAAACCTGGATTCCGGAATCTTTATTTTCTTGGGATTCAATTTTCTCAACTGTAATCTCCGGCAGATAGCCTTCGATCATAAAGTCCGTATCGTCATGAAATTCATTCACCATATTCAACATCGAAGCCATATCCCCCGAAACTTCGGCTCCGGGTAAAATATTCACTTCCTCTAAGGAAACGCTTTCGCCAAGAAGAACTTCTGCAATCTGCTGGCTGGCAATAAACGCCCCCAGCATATTCCAATGCGTATCATATTTATAGAAGACCTGATAATCCTCGGCATATTTTCTTAGTGAATCCGCCAAATCATACACCGGAAGCCCTTGTTCCTGCAGTTTGGGAATGATGATATCCAGGCGGGATTTTGGCCCATAAACATCAATACTTTCGGGCATATATTTTCCATAAATGCGTTCTTTACTGGGCGCTTCAAACACATAAAAACGAATTCCCCGCTTCTCCATTCCTAAAACAACGCTTTGAATATTCTTTGAAATTTCCTCCTGCCGCTCCATTGTATAGATGTTTAGATGCTGATAATCCGACAGCGCGTCTTCTCCCTCTGCATCCACCGTATAAAACAGCCAGTTATCCGTACCTACCGTAACCGACCCCACGGAAACCGCACCAAAGAGTTTCTTTTCCAGCTTGGTATTTAACTTAACAAAAAAATTTTTGTACGGCGCATGGTCATTGAGAAATTCCTCAAATTCTCCCGGAATCTGCTCAAAATTATCCCACGCCAGGCGCGGAAAAGAAGCCAGCGTACGGTTTTCATAATTTTCCGTATCAATCCAATCTTTTACCAGCAAAAAACTTGCAGGCGGGACGATAAGGCTTAGGATAAACAGTGCGATAAAAAGTTTTTTCTTCATAAGCTTGTCCTCATTATTTCTTGAAGTTAAAATCGAAAATAAATAAATGGATTATATGTATCATTCACCAGAAGCATCAGGGAAATCCACAGCACGGCCATATAGCCGGCCATTCCCACCAGGGAAATCCCGCTGTCTCCCGCAATCCGAATCTTTTTCCGCTTAAGCATACTCTGGATCATACCGCTTCCCAGGATCGCTATCACCATGTACAGTATCAGCTTTGTATCAAAAAACCTTTCGATACGCAGGACGCTTTCATGAGGAACAAACATATAGCGGATATAGTCCAGCGCATAGGAAAAATCAGGCGCGCGGAAAATCACCCAGCCGATTAACACCACAAAAAGGGTGTAGCCGCGCTCCAGAATCTTCCACTTTCCTTTCCCCATCCATTTCCCCAGAAAACACCGCTCCAGAATATTAAAAAAGCCGTGGTAAAATCCCCAAAGAATAAACGTCCACCCGGCGCCATGCCAGATACCGGTGAGAAAAAATACGATAATCAGATTGATATATGTACGCGCCGTCCCCTTGCGGTTTCCGCCAAGCGGAATATAGACATACTCACGGAACCAGCTGGAAAGAGAAACATGCCATTTCCGCCAGAAATCCCGAATAGAAACCGCCGTATAGGGCAGCAGAAAATTTTCCTGGAACGAAAAGCCGAACATCCTGCCCAATCCAACCGCCATGTCTGAGTAACCGGAAAAATCAAAATAAATCTGCAGCATGTAAAGGACGGCTGTACCCCAGAGCAGAAGACGCGAAGCGTTCATCGGATGATCCGTAAATACAAGGTCTACAACCTCCGCAAACGTATTGGCCAAAATCACCTTTTTTCCCAGTCCCATAATAAAACGCTTAATTCCATACGAGAACCCTGACAGGGTCGTTTTACGGTTTTCTATTTGCTGTTCAATATCATGATACTTCACAATGGGACCGGCAATAAGCTGGGGAAAAAACGAAATATACAGCATCATATGCAGGAAATTTTTCTGCGCCCGGTTTTCTTTTCGGTACACATCCACCACATAAGAAAGAGCCTGGAACGTATAAAAAGAAATCCCGATGGGAAGGGCTGCCGTCCGTACAGAAAGTTGTACCGTACTCCCCGCCAGCCCGTTCCAGATTTCAACAAAGAAATTAAAATATTTAAAATACCCCAGAATCAGCAGATTCGCCGCCACACAAATAACCAGCATCAAAAGCTTCTGCTGTTTCCTTTCAATCAGCAGCCCGAAGCTGTAATTAATCAACACTGAAAGTAACATCAGAAGGATATATCTCGGTTCTCCCCAGGCATAAAAAAATAAACTGAATACTACCAGAATAAAATTCTGAAACTTCAGGCAGCTCCCGGCTTTACCACAAAATTGCGGAAGATAATAGGCAGCCAGAACTACCGGTAACAATACCCATAAAAACAGAATCGAACTAAATACCATACATTGGCGCTCCCTTCACTTTTTACAGCATACAAATAAGCGGATTGCCTTATTTATAGCGCTTATATATCATTATACAGGAGGCTATTTGTAAATTTGTTTTTCTATTCTGCTAAAAATCTTCATGTTCCTTTTCAAACATTCTCGATTCCACCCAGCGGTCTGCATTTGCGATTATATCAAAAAAGAGTATGTATAATTCTTTCATGCGTTTATCTCGGAAAACTTAAATATTTAATACATGGAAAGTACTTCTATAGCAAAAAGCTTCTAAATTCTATTTTGGTACTTTACCTCTCATAGGATTCCCTTAAACACATTTTTCATCTATTTTGCTTCCAATCCGTACTTCTTTCCCCCGGAATGCAAACCCGTATTTCCGTATCCTCCCCTCCGGGATTCCCTTCGCCCGGAGCGCGGCGGCGTAATCTTTTTCTTCTATCTGTCTCAGCGCCGCCTGGACGGTGTCGGAAAGCCCCTTTTCCTCCTCCGTATCCTGCACTTTAAACTCTATGAGGATGGCGTCGTCCTCCTTTTTCCTCGGCTCCAGCATCACGTCATACCTGCCGAAGCCGCTTTCCCTGTTGGAAGTAAGGATATATTTATCGTTTAAATCCACCATCAGCCCCAGTACAAAGCCGTGGTAAAAACGCTCCGGTTCTTCACTGGACGGATTTTTCCCGGTATCAAAATAACTGAACGTCGCCAGCGCCACCCGGTTCATGTAACCGTTCATTGCCCTGATATCATCTGCCAGAAGCGCTTTGATGAAATCGTTATAGTCGGAAGAAACACACCCGAACCATCTGCGCACCATCCCCTGGAACATGGTCTTTACTTCAAAGTTCGTCAGCTCCAGCTCATACTCTTCTTTCCATTCCCCAAACTCCGTCTCGTAAGCATCAAACCGTTTCACTTTCAGATAGCCGCTGGCAAGCAGGAGGCTCCAGATTGCCTGTCCGTCGCTTCCCAGCTGGCTGTACACAATCTGCTCATCTATTTCTACGCGCAAAGATTTCCCCTGCATCAAATTCTCAAAAGAAGTTTTTATTCGCTTATCCCCCTCGCGGATTAGTTTCCCTGCAAGGCTGTTTGAGCTGGTGTTTGCCCAGTAAGCCGCCAGCCTCCCTGTATCCAGATAGTTCAGGATAGACCACGGGTTATAAATATCCGTAACCTTTCCGAATGTGAAACCATCATACCACTGCTTTACCGCCGTTTTTCTTTCAGGCATCCCGTACTCATCCAGGGCAGAAAAGACCTCTTTCTCCGTAAACCCAAAGCTGTCCGTATATTCATTGGATGTAACTGTTACCACTTTCAGGTTATTCAAATCTGAAAAGATAGATTCCTTACTCACTCTGGTAATCCCGGTCATAACCGCCCGCTCCAGATAAGGGTTTGTCTTGAACGTGGAATTAAAAAGCCCACGGATAAACTCTGTCATCTCCTCCCAGTATCCGCCCACATATGCTTCCTGCAGCGGCGTATCATACTCGTCCAGGAGGATGATGACCTTTTTTCCGTAATAGCGGCTTAGGAAACTCGACATTTTGTGAATTGCCCATACTGCGTCCACTTCTCCCATATTCCCGGTTATATTCCTGAAATAAGCCTTTTCGTTTTCCGTCAGAAGATTCCCTTCCAGCAAAAAAGCTTTCTTATTGTACAAATCCTCCAAAATCCGGCAGATACACTCCTTTGTACGCTGAAAATCCTGCTCTTTCACATTCGCAAAAGAAAGGCTGATAACCGGGTACGTCCCCTGAAGCTTTCTGTACTTCTCATCTTCCCAGACAGAAAGCCCCTTAAACAAATCTCCCCGCCCCGCATAGTCCACAGAAAAGAACTGTTCCGTCATACTCATATTCAGCGTCTTTCCGAACCGTCTCGGCCGGGCAATCAGGGTCACGCTGTCTCCTCTGCCCCACCATTCTTTTATAAAATTCGTCTTATCAATGTAAAACCAGTCGTTCTCCCGTACCTGTTCAAAATCCTGGTGCCCGATTGCCACAGTTCTTGCCATAGAATCACTTCCTCCCATTTTCACCGTCCATACCTTCCGTTTCTTCAAGCCAAAGCATCCAAAAGACCTTTTTTTCATTATAACCAATCCGTACTTACTTTTCCATAGAAAACACAATTTTTTCACTAAAACTTTTTAATACGCATCTTATTGTATAAGAGTTTCCCCGCAGGACGAAATACGGCAGACAGGTCTTTCCCTGTCTGCCGCTTACATTTCCCTGTATTCTTCTATTTTATCCTTACTTTCGAACCCGCGCCCCCGGCTCTGAGCAGTTTCCGGTAGGCTTTCCTTTTCGCTTTTGGCGCTTTGATAACTGCTTTTGCATAGATTTTTTTGAAAGCGTTTTTTCCGACCTTTTTCAGCTTCGTAGATTTAATGGTGATTTTTTTCAATGCTTTACATCCGCTAAAAGCTTTCATCCCAATGGCCGTCACGTTCTTTCCGATGACAACGCTTTTTAGTTTCTTACAGTTCTGGAACACCCCTTTGCCTACTGACGTGATTTTATATGTCTTGCCATTCAATTTTACTTTATCTGGTATCTTCACAGAGGCAGTTTTCTTGTTTGAAACTTTTGAATACTCAACTGTATCTGTCTTTATTATTTTGTACACGGCTTTTTTTGATTTATCTGTAAATATAATATATATTAAAAAAGATTTCAATCATTTTGACAGGGGAAATTTTTACATTATGTTTTTCCCAAATTAGTATTCTGTTTATTATCACTTTCCCCTTTTTCCCTGTTTTTCATATTCTAAGTATTTCATCGTAAAATAGAGCATATAGATTTTCAATTTCTATATGCCCTAATGCCATTACTATATTTTATTTTGATTCACATAATTTCTTGCACAAGCTGCTTTTACCCTATTTCTTATACAGCACCCGCACCGAATTCAGCACGCAAATCATCGCAACCCCTGAATCCGCAAATACCGCCGCCCACATGGATGCAAACCCGCAAAGTCCCAGAATCATGACAAGCACTTTAACTGCCAGTGCAACGACCACGTTCTGCCTGGAAATTCGGCAGCTGTACTTTGCAATAGCAATAGACTGGGGAATCGCTTCCATCCCCGACGTCATAAATACCACATCGGCAGCTTCTATCGCGGCGTCGGCTCCGCTTCCCATAGCCGCTCCTACGTCCGCGCCTGCCAGCACCGGGGCGTCGTTGATTCCATCTCCTACGAACATGACCTCGCCTTTCTCCGCACGGATTTTCTGCAGCTCTGTAAGCTTATCCTGAGGAAGAAGCTTTGCGTGGACTTCGTCAATCCCCACTTCTGAAGCCACTGCCTGCGCGCTTCCCTGCGCATCTCCTGTCAGCATGACTGAAAAAATCCCTTGGCGGTTCAGTCTCTGGACTGCGCTTTTCGCATCTTCCTTTATCGTATCGGAAATCAGCAGATATCCCGCATATTTCCCGTCAATCGCAACCAGCACTTCCGCCCCATAGGCATCATTTTTATATTCTTTCAGGGAAACTTTATATTTCTCCATCAGCTTCCTGTTTCCACAGAGTACTTCACTTCCCAAAATCTCCGCACGTATGCCATGTCCCGCAATCTCCTCCAGCTCTGCAGGACTTTCCAGCTCCAGTCCCTTTTCCTTTGCCGCCGCTGTGATACCGATTCCTATCGGATGTGTAGAATTCTGCTCGCAGCTTGCGCAGATTTTCAACAGTTCCTCCTCTGTCATCCGTCCGGCGCTCACGATTTTCTGGAGCACAAAGTTTCCTTTCGTAATCGTTCCCGTCTTATCCATAACGACAGCTTTTACATGGTTCAGCGCTTCCAGCGCCACGCCGCCTTTGAAGAGAATCCCCTTTTTAGAGCCTGCGCCGATTCCTGAGAAAAAAGAAAGCGGGACGCTCAGAACCAGCGCGCACGGACAGCTCATTACCAAAAATGACAGCGCCGTATAAATCCAGTAATTCCAATTCCCGGTTACCAACGACGGCAGAACTGCCGTGCCCAAAGCCAAAACAATCACTACCGGCGTATAGACACGGGCAAACTTCGTAATAAAACGCTCCATCTGCGGCTTGCTTGCCGCCGCGTTCTCCACGGAATTCAAAATTCTCGTCACCATAGATTCCGAAAGTGGTTTTTCCACACGGATCTTTAACTGGCCGGAAGTGTTCACGCATCCGGAAAGTACTTTATCGCCTGTCTCTGCCTTTACAGGAACCGGCTCTCCTGTAATGGGTGAGGTATCGATACGGCTTTCTCCTTCAACCACCACGCCGTCCAGCGGAATCCTGTCTCCTGGCCGCACCAGAAGCACGTCTCCTATTTTGGCTTCCTCCGCACCTATAATCCTTATTTCTTCCTCCTGCACCAGATTCACGACCTCCGGGCGCATATCCACCGCATCCATAATCTGCCCGCGGCTCTTCCTCACTGCCAAATCCTCAAAAAACTCTCCCACGCGGTAAAACAGCATCACTCCCACCGCTTCCGGGTACTCCCGGATCACAAATGCTCCGATTGTAGCAAGGCTCATCAAGAAATTTTCATCGAAAATCTGTCCTTTTCCAATATTCCTGACCGCTTCCAGCATTACCTTCCCTCCCAGGATCAGATAAGCAATAACAAACACCGGAAGTACCGCCTGCTCACGGAAGCCCGTATTCTCCAAAACGATACCCGCAGCAAAAAATGCTGCGCCTGCCAGGATTCCGGCTATCTCTCTTCTCTGCCCGGACTTTTCCTCTTTCTCTTTCATCTGCTGCCTTTCTTTATCTTTCTTCACTGTGGATGCTATCATATCACGCGTCACTACCCTCACTCCCGACTCAATCGAAGAGCAGATATCCTGGATTTGCGGAAGCATCTCTGCACCGTCCCTGGCATAAAGCCAGAGCTGCTTCGTCGAATATGTGATAACTGCATCCTGCACCCCCGGCAGCTCCGAAATCTTCCTTTCCATTTTCGCCGCGCAGTTCGCGCACCCTAAATTTTCTAAAATAAAGACGTGCTTGATGGATTCATCTCCCTCATATGGACGCTGGTTATGCACATGCCCCTCTCCATGAGCGTGACGATGCTCATGGCTGCACGCACATTCCTCCCCATGCTCATGATGGTGTTCATGACCGCACTCACATTCTTTTTCATGCTTATGATGGTGTTCATGGCCGCACTCACATTCTTTTTCATGCTTATGATGGTGTTCATGGCCGCACTCACATTCTTTCTCATGCTCATGATGGTGTTCACGGCCGCACCCACATTCTTTCTCATGCTCATGATGATGTCCGCAGCCGCAGCTATCATCATGCAAATGTTCCATTGGTTGGAAAAATTTCTTCATAATATAATAACCTCCCTTATCTCCAGACAAACATATGAATAACTGTTCATATGTTTATTTAAGCACATCCATATCTCTTTGTCAATCACTTTTCACCATATAGCTCCGCACACTTCTGGGATAGGCGGTAAATTCCCCCCGCGCACTCCCCCCGCAAACCACAATTTACATTTGCTTTCCCGCCCCCTTTATGCTACAATTCAAATAATCATCCGGCAGTCATATACTGCCCACAAAATCACACGCGTGTCATTTTTGCCGCCGGGTAAAAATATCAGGCACTGGGTTCCATATCGATAGGCCTTAGAAGATATGGACTCCCGGTGCCTTTTTTGGCGCAGCATACAAGGAGATACTTATGAATTGTTTCAAAGAATACACAAAATATGCATTTTTTAATGTCCTCGGAATGCTCGGGCTTTCATGTTATATCCTGGCAGATACCTTTTTTGTAGCAAAGGGGCTGGGAAGCAACGGCCTTGCTGCGCTAAACCTGGCGATTCCTATTTACAGCTTCATTCACGGCAGCGGACTGATGCTGGGTATTGGCGGCGCCACAAGATATTCCATTGCCAAAAGCCAGGGACAAACTGACAGGATGAACCTCATTTTTTCCCACACTGCTTTTTCTGTGTGCGTTCTTTCTATCGTATTCTTCACTGTAGGGCTTTTGGGTGCAGACGTCATCACCCGGATTCTGGGCGCTGATGACGCTATATTTTCCATGTGCAGGACTTATCTGCAAGTTCTGCTTTTATTTTCACCTCTGTTTATGCTGAACGATATGGTATTGTGTTTTGTGCGAAATGACGGCGCTCCCAGGCTTGTCATGGTTTCCATGCTGGCGGGAAGTTTTTTGAATATTTTTCTGGACTATGTCTTTATCTTCTCTTTCCGCATGGGAATCTTCGGGGCAGTGCTTGCCACGGGATTTGCCCCGGCCATCGGACTTGCCGTCCAGTCAACATTTTTTATTCAGAAAAAAAACCACTTCCGCCTTGTGAAGCGCCCGCTGCGCCTGCAGCTCCTGGGACAGATTCTTTCAACAGGAGTACCTTCGCTGATTACCGAGCTTTCTTCCGGAATTGTTATTATGGCTTTTAATGCTATTATCCTGGGGTTGATGGGAAATATCGGCGTGGCGGCTTACGGAATTATCGCCAACCTGTCTATCGTGGTAATTGCCCTCTATACAGGCATCGCCCAGGGCATCCAGCCTCTGCTGAGCAGATACTATGGAGCCGGAACCGACAGGAATGTACAGTCTGTTTTCAAATATGCCCTGTATACGGTAATTCTTCTGTCCGGAATCGTCTATCTCGGCGTATTTCTCGGCGCAGACTGGCTCGCGTCCGTTTTCAACAGCGAGGGCAGCCATACACTGCAGACCATTGCCGTGGATGGCATGAAGCTTTACTTTACCGCCTGTGTTTTTGCCGGAAGCAATATCATTTTCTCTATATATTGTACATCCACAGACAATCCCCGTCCTGCCAGTATACTTTCTGTTCTGCGGGGATTCCTGCTGATTCTCCCTATGGCATTTGTGATGTCCCGCCTCTGGGGGATGACCGGGCTGTGGCTTGCTTTTCCCGCTACGGAACTCTCCGCCGCTGCCCTTGGGATCTTCCTCCTGCAACATTCCGTGAAACAGCAACGTAAAACATCCAGTACTTAAACGAGTACAGAAGTCCCTTTACAAAAGGATTTTTCTAATCAAATTTTACAGATTTCCACCCCCTAATGGAAAGAAAAAATTTATTTCGGCGGATGGATTTCTGGATTCCATTCATCCTGTTTTCCGTATCCTTTTTATTTAAATTGACAGTAGTTATTGAAAACAGGACTTTTCCCCTGATTTTTGACGAATTTAAATATGAAAAGATGAGCCGGCTCCTGCTTTTGAACGGAGGATATCACAGCGTACAATACCCTCTGTTCTACCCGCTGTCGCTGATGCCTGCCTATCTGTTTGGAGAACGTTATTATGTGGCAATGAAAGTGCTGAACAGCTTCTACTCTTCTTTCGTACCTGTATTTACGTATATGATTTGCCGTTTATATATGGACGAGAAGCCCGGCGGAATCTGCGCGGCTTTTTCCGCAGTGATTCCTTTCCAGTACATCACCCCTATGTGCCTGATGAGTGAAAATCTCTGGTTCCCTATGCTCCTGCTCGCCATCTATCTGGTTCTGCGGAAACACAAACGGGAACTCCTCGGCGATGCGGCGCTGGGGATTACGCTGGGACTGCTGTTTATGACGCGCCATATTACGCTGGTGATTATCCCGGTCTTTGCCCTGGTGTGGATTATGAAACAGAAAGAACTGGGAAAAAGCTGGAAGTTGATTCTTGGACGGGGTTTTCTGGTTTCAGCCCTTCTCTGCCTGGCTTATTCCCCCTGGGTATACAATGGAATCAAAGGCGGCTACAGCCTAAAGAAAATCATCGGATTTACCATCGCCTCCAAGACGAACCCTGAGCAGCTTACGCTCTCCCGGCTGATTACCTCCGCCGGATATTATCTGGGCTACTTTGCCCTAATCACAGCTCCCGTCCTGGGTCTGGCTGTAAAGTCTATCCGCGCCCTGGATATCGGACGCACAAAGATTTTCAGCGCGTACAACCAGCTCTGGGTAACCGTGTGCGGCCTGGCAGGAGCGATTTTCGTAGCCGTCACCCGGCATTCCTGGCGGGCTTATTACAACTACCTCGAATTTACCAAAATCAAAGGGCGGTATGTAATTTATTTTACGGTTCTGTTCGTCATACTGGGAGCCGTGGTAATGTTCCACAAGAACCCCCGTTTCAAACACAGATGGATAAATATCATAACTACCTGGCTGCTCCCGGCGGGTGCGATCGCTCTGGCATGGCTTGTCATCGTGAAACAGGCATGGCACCCGATTCCGGGCGGGAAAAATGCAAAAAAACCTTCCTGCTGCTTTTGCCGCTGTCCTGTTGCTCACTGAACTGTGGGGCGCCGCGCCCTACCTGGACGCTGTACACCGCAACAACGAAACCGCGAAACAGACTTCCCAGCGCTATGCCGCAGAAATGTCAGAAACCTTAGCAGAGCTGTACACTGGGAAAAAGTTGTATGTGCTTGCAGAAAATGTCCCAAGCGAAAAAATCCTGCTTCACGCGCCTGTCTTTTATCACCTGGATAAAGTCGTCGTCACCACTGACAGAGAAGCTGTTAAATCAGATTCTTACTATGTGCTGACCGATCAGCGGGAGAAGTACAGAAACGCAGAAAAACGGCTCGTGGCCTCGTATCATTGGGAAGATAAAGAATATTGGATGCTTGAAGTATCAAAAAAACAGCCCTCTATCCAGGGGGCTGTTTCCCTGCCAGACGAAGCTTTTCTTCTCTGGAAAGCTGCTTGATTTCCCATTCCCGGCGCATCGCCTCCTGCTTTGTATCAAAGCGTTCCGCATAGATTAGCTCCACCGGCCTGCGGCTCCGGGTGTATTTCGCGCCTTTTCCGCTGTTGTGCGCTTCCATACGCCTGTCCAGGTCTGTCGTCCAACCCGTATAAAGTGTGTTGTCACAGCATCTTACGATATAAGTATAATTCATCTTCCGCGCACCTCTGTTATGTAAAGCGCATACCCCGCGTGTATGCGCTAAATTTATGAAAAGCAATCGATAAAACCTGTATTTTACCCATCAGGAAACATCCTTCTGCCGCCGCCAGCCCCAGGGCTTTTGGGCAGCTCCCATTTCTATTCGCCCGCAGGCAGTGTATAAAAAACGATTGCGGATTTTCCTTGTCTTTCACTAATAGTATACTACATTTTTTCGCTTTTGTGTATGTCCGAGGGAGGGCCGCCGATATTAGCAATATCCCATAGTTTGTCAAACTTTACTTTCCCTCATTAATATCTGATTTTTACCGTACTTCTTTGTCCTTTTTTCGCTAGCATCTTTCGGTAAACAACATACTTCTTTTTGGGGACTTTTATCTGCGCGCTCCTTGCAATTCCGCGAAATGCGTTTTTACCGACTCTTTTTAGCTTTTTGGTTTTAATGAAAATCTTTTTTAGTTTTTTGCATCCCCAAAATGCATCTTTCCCAATTTTCTTTACATTTTTCCCAACCGTTGCCGAAACCGCTTTCTTATTGTTGGAAAAAGCGGATTTTGCCACCGATATCACCTTGTAGCTGACGCCGTTGATTTTTACTTGATCCGGAATCTGAATCTTTTTGCTTTTGGGATTTTTGGCCCCTATCACCTCCGCTTCTTTTCTTTTGATGTTTAACACTTTATAACAATAATTTTTATCTTTATGGATGGCTGTAAGGAAAAATCTTTCTTCCAATTCTTCTTTTGTCGGCGTGTCAGGGGAAACGATATCTGCCGGCGGATTATTTGTCTCCGGAGGATTATTTCCTTCCGGCGGTCTATTTCCTTCCGGCGGTCTATTTCCTTCCGGCGGTCTATTTCCTTCCGGCGGGTTATTTCCTTCCGGCGGGTTATTCCCCTCCGGCAAATCTTTTTTCACCGTTGTAATCTCTGTCACGGCGCTGATGGGCGAGGGCATATAGTTTTTTGTTCCGCTATAGCGGACCGCAAATGCATATGTTGTATTTGGCGTCAGTCCCGAAAAAACAGGGCTGTCCTGCCATGTGCTTCCTCCGTTTTTGCTATACTGCGCCTTTGCGCCGTTTGCATTGTCTTCGATTCTTTCTAAGGTTATGCTGCCCTCTGTTTTCTCTTTCTCAGCCGGAGGCATAGGCGCATTCTGCGGCGCGGCGGAAACTGTAAAGCCAACTTGAGCGGACGCCCGTTTCCCTCCGTCATAAGTTACGACAAGCTCTGCCGTATACGTTCCCACGTCTGCATTTGCGCAGGGACAAATGGTATACCCGGCGTTTTCTCCATTTGCCAAAACAATCGCGCTTCCTGTCTGATTGAGCGTAAAATAATCCGCTCCTTCTCCTTCCAGCGACATCCTTTCTATTGTTATGTCACTGTCTCCCTGATTGAACAGGGAAATAACTTTTTCCGCATATCTTTCTCCATAGACGGTCGGATGAAACACTGGAGCCGCGACCGTCAGATGAGCCGGTCTGCGAATGGTGACTGCTGCCGCTTCTCCTGCAAAATTTCCGTTGCCCGCCTTGATCCGCACCTTGTATACACCGTAAGCCAAACCGGTCATTTCTCCATTAGCATTTGCCGTTTTGTCTGTCCATGCAGACGTCTCTCCCTGTGATATCTGATATGTGCCATTTGGCGTCAGCCCCGTTATTTTTCCACTGTCCTCCCCGCTTTCTCCCCGCAAACCGGACAGAGCCTTTGGACGGCCCGGAACTTCCAGCGTCTGCGGCTCGCTGTTTATTGCCGCGCCGCTTCCTTTCTTTACAATGGAGACCGCACCTCCCATCCACTTCGGCAAGATTGGCAATGTCGTTTTATCTGCCATGACATACTCTTCTCCATTGATAACGTATACTCCGCCACGGATGAAGTTTGTCAACGTCTCTTCTGCATAATCAATCGCAACGGCAGGCGTTTCCTCCGCCGCAGGAGGATCGACAGGCATATCCGAGCCTGCTTTTGTATAAGCCTTAATGCGCGGCGTCTGATTGAGCCTTCCCCATGTGCCATAACTGGACATTTTATAACTTTTACCCTTGTCCAGCGACAAACGAAGGCGTGCCGTATTTCCTGCATTTGACACCGTTGCCACCACTGCAAAAGAACTGCCTTTCGTCAGCGCTACCGGCTGGTCTAAATGAACCGTGTAATATCCGGGGCGCTCCAGAACATCCGTCGTTTTTTCGGCGGACAGTGTGCCGCTATCCGGCTGGCTGATATCTGTAAGATTGGTATACACTTTTACATGACACGTCACATTTTCCCCCAGGAACGCCACGTTGACTGCTTTGAGCCATTCCGTCCCGTTTTCAGAGCCTTTTTTTGCTTCAAACACATTTGCGCCGCTTGTCACATTCATAGAATAGCTCATCCCAAAATCTTCCGCGCTTGCATCATAGAAATAGTTATAATCATACGCGTCTTTGGGAAGATAACTGAATGCCCATGTGGCATTTGAAATGCTGCAGTCATAAGAAAGCCAAAAATAAGGAAGGGAGTCGTAGCTGTTTTTGACAAGCCATCCGCCATTTTGAGACGCGCCTCCCGGAGAAAATTTTTCGGCAGGTATCGTATCATCCCAGCCAATAATCGTACAGGCATGAGGATACGATCCCGTGCCAGGTTCGTTTTTCGGATTATAAAAATACGTCTCACGGACGTTATTGTAAGAACCGGTGACTGCGCCATATGCCGCAATGGCCTTTTTCATGCGCTCTCTTAAAATGGAAGCCGTTGCGCCGCTTGAATACAAATGCAGTGCAGATTCCAGCCGATACGCACAGTTTTCATACGCTGTATTAGCATTTCCGCCAACGGGCACAGGCGCCCACCACTGCGCAAACAGCGCAGGCGTATAAGCAGTATTTCCCGGAGAGCTATACCAGTCCTGATTCGTATTCTCCCCTTTCGTATTGTTCAGCGGATCTGCCCCCCTCTGATGCCGAACCTGCGCCAGCAATTCCGGTGAGAGACGTAAAGTATTGATGTTGGCATTTGGATCTATGCCTGTTCTATGTATGGAAATTTCAGAAGCCGTAATCCCGGCGTAACACCAGCAGATATTCGATCCACCCTGGTCTTTGACGGGCGGAACGATGCCATAATTCCGGCTGTCATACCGGGGAAGCTTCGCCACTTCAGACGGCAGAGAATTTTGTAACTCTAAAAGGGTCTGGGGCGCCAAAGCATCCGGTTTACCCACTACTCCTTCGCTCCAATCTGTTCTCTGCACCTCTTCTGCCGCACAAACCGGCTCCATGCCAAAAGGAAGCATAATTGCAGAACCAAACATCCACAGCGCCAGAAACCAGCATCCCATACGAAACTTTTGTTTTCCAGTCATGATAGAAGCTCCTTTCTCTCATTTCAAATACAACAAAAAATCCTGCTTTCATTATATAAAATCAGGATTGCATTTGGCAACGTATTTCTTTAAACAACGCCCCTTTTCTTTTATTTATCAGAAAAGGGGCGGGGCTTTGACTTACCTCTATTCTCCGTCCAGATACAGGAACGGGTCTACCGGAACTCCATCCTTCTTCATCTCAAAGTAAAGGTTGCTGCCCTCTTCACAATAGTATTTGGTAGGCTCGCTCACATAGCCCAGAAGCTGGCCTGTCTCTACCACTTCGCCGACTTCCGCCGTCACTTCCTTCAGCTGCCCGTACACCAGCTCATACTCATTTCCCAAATCAAGGGTGAGGGTCGTGCCTGTCTCTTCATTTACATCAACAGATTCTACGATTCCCCTTGCGGCAGCTACTACCTGACCACCTGTTTCTGCACCGATAATCAGCGCCGGATTGTACTTATACTGATCTAGTGTCGGGAAATAAACCGTCGAATCCATGCTGTAGTCCAGAAGCACGTTTCCTGCCACCGGCCAGGTAAGCGGTATCGAGTCGTCAAATGCCACCGTAGGCTGAATATTTGCAGAGGAAACATCCACCGCCTCTTCTGTCTCCATCTCCGTAACCGGTTCCGTCTCTTCCTCTTTTACCAGCGTGGCAGGGTCTACATCCATCTCGTTTGCCAGAGGAAGGTCTGCTTTCGCATCTGCCGCATTTGCCTTCTGTGCCTCGGAAGCTTTCTCCTTCTCAGCCTCTGCGCGGGCCTCTTCCCGTATCTCCGCATTCAGATCCATAAGACGCTGCTTCTCTTCCTTTGCCTTATCCGCACGGTCAATTGTGTAATAAGTAGTAAATGCCGCGCCCCCTACCAGGCAGAGACTCAAGATTACCATAGCTCCCTTTTTCGTCGTAAATCCTTTTCCTTTCTTATTCTGCATAATCTTCACCTCATACTATAATCTACGTACTCCTTCGGAACAGCGGGTATTTCCCTCCTGCTGCACCAACAGCTACGCCTAATCATAGCATTTCCAAAACCTATGCAATTATACACTTTTCAAAATAATACTGAAGAATTTCCCGGTAATCTGACCCCGCCTCCGCCATACGCACAGCGCCATACAGGCTCATCCCCAGCCCGTGCCCAAGCCCTTTTGTTGTAATCCTGATTTTCCCCTCATTTTCTTCTATATAAAAGCAGCTCGACGACAGCCCAAGAAGGCTGCGGAACTTTTCTCCGGTAATCTTCTGCCCTCCCACCCGCATGGCTGTCACATAGCCGCTCTCATCCCTGGATAAAATCTCCATCTGATCCAGCAGCGCCCCCTCTGTCAACGCCCCGGGACATCCCTCGTCAATGCATGTCCGCAGGGCTTCCGGTTCCAGCAGCGTCACCGAAAGATACCACTCCGATTCCACATCCTGGCGGCTCTCCACAGCCGTCAGCCAGGGATATTCCGCCGCAAGTCCCGCATCCTCACCTGAGCGTGTCCTCCCGCTGCTTACCGCATGGAACGGAACCCGAATCAGCTTATTCTCAAAAGTAAGAACCTGCCCGTTTGTCTCTTCCACCGCCCGCAGCATTTCCTCCAAAATCCCTTTTTCCTCCATATCCTCCAGCGTCATATACTCCTCCGACAACAGTGTTCCGGGGTTGTCCTCCTGAAATTTCTTAAGGTTCGTCCGCACCACTACCATCTGCGCCTTCGCCGCCTCTACTCCGCAGTTCTCCCCCAGCTCCCGCGCCGCCACTCCACACACATAGTCCTCAAACCCAATCTCCCGGATTCCGTCCCTTGTATGAATAGAAATAAAATTTTCCGAGGCCCTCTGCAGCGCATACGCTTCCTGCTCCTCCTTCGAACCAAGCGTCACAATCACATAAGGCACCAGAAAGACAATCACCAGCGCGGCAGTCAGCCTTTGAACACTTCTCCACATAAACACACGCACCCTTTTTCATTTATCCTATGACTTGTCCATGAAAAATATGCGCCTGTCCATATGATTTGCAGATTTTTTCTTTTTCGATATTTTTCCGCAAATATAAATGCGCTGCGTAAAATGTATCTTCAATTCCTTAAGAATCCTTAAATTTATTTTACCACCATTGACATATGTTTTTAATAATTGTATTCTTGTTTTAAGGCAAATTAATTTAATTTTTACTTTTAGGAAGGGGTGTGATAAAAGCTTTTTAGGAACCATTTCACCCCGCACCATGTAAAGCAGAAATTTTATATGAAAAAGATGAGAGCATTATGCGCCGCCGTTCTGGGATTCTCTCTGCTATTGGGGAATATTGGCTATGCGGCCACTCTTTCCTTTGCAGACACTTCTGTAACTGCCGGAAAGACCTATTACTACCGAATGCGGGCATACCGTACAGTTAACGGCAAAAAAGTGCTTTCAAATTTAACAAGCATCGTATCAAAAAAAGCAAAATAATATTTAGAGAGGAGTTTTCTATGAGAACAAAAAAATTTACATTTCTATTCTGTACATTGTGCTTTCTCTTTGCTGCTTTCACTCTCCCCGCAGCCGCAAAGTCAAAAAACATACCGAAAAAACTGTTTCTCAGCCGCAAAGAAATTCTGCTATACGTGGGCGAATCAAAAAATCTTTGGGTTGAAAAAGTACGTCCTGCAAAAGCTTCCCAAAAAGTCACCTGGAAATCCAAAAAGCCAAAAATAGCTTTTGTCTCCAAAAATGGAAAAGTTACTGCAAAGAAAGCAGGAAAAACCGTTATTACTGCGGCTGCAAAGAAAAATCCCAAAGTAAAAGCCCTGGTAAAAGTAACGATTAAAAAACGTCCAAAAAAACAGGAAAAAGACTGTGCATTTCAGGCAAACTTTTTTTCTGACTCCATAAGACTCCCCTCACAGGCTGGGTGGCGCTATGGAGAACCCATAATTATCCGGAGCAAAGAAGATTTTGATGAACTCTTCATCAACTACCATCTAGATAAAGACTTTGAGAATTATAAAAATATGGATTTCAAAAAAAACAGCTTAATCGTGCTCGATACAAAGATTGGCAGTGGAGAGGTCTTGTCTTGTTCCACAAAGCTGGACGCTTCCGGAAAATTGCAATGCCTTTTAAAAGTGCGACTTCATAGTTATGGCTCTCCTCCTGACGGCACATATTATTTAACCTATATACCTGATTATAAGATCGCGCTTAAAATAAGCCGAAAGGATGAAGCCATGATTGATTACTTTCAGATTAATTTGTTTTAGCTAATCATATACTATCCAAAACAAACTCATGGACGGAAATCTCTGCTTTCACTCAAGAAATGCTTAAAATTCCGTCCATGCCATAAAGGAGAAGCCTATGAAAACGAAAAAACTTACACTCTTGCTCTGTACACTGTGCTTTTTTCTGGCAGTTTTTACCTTGCCCGCAGCCGCCAAATCAAAAAGCATACCGAAAAAACTGTTTCTCAGCCGCAAAGAAATTCTGCTATACGTAGGCGAATCAAAAAATCTTTGGGTTGAAAAGGTACGGCCTGCAAAAGCTTCCCCAAAAGTCACCTGGAAATCCAAAAAGCCAAAGATAGCTTCTGTATCAGGAAACGGAAAAGCTACTGCGAAAAAACCAGGTAAAACTGTGATTACCGCTGTCTCCAGGCAGAATCCCTCCGTCAAATCTGCTATTCGTATAATCGTTAAAAAGCGTCCAAAAAAACAGAAGGTTTCCTTGCAGAATATAAAAATATGAACTTTACAAAAGAAAGCCTTGTTCTATTTTTTTCTGAAGCTCTTCCTTTGCAAATCATATCTGCCAACACGCAATTTGACGCCCTGGGAAAACTGCAATGCACTGTAAAAGTTCAATTGAAACATGATAAATCTAATGATTATCCAAAAGTCACCTGGTATCGTCCTGACTCTGTCACTGCCCTCCGCATAAACAAGCAGGATGAAGCTATGATTGATTATTTCCATTTTGAAGGTGAAACCGTGAAATAAATCTTATAATAAAAATAATTCATCAGTAACTAAGACCAATACATACCATTAAAATAGAAGTCCCTACGTTCTTTCAAAAAAACATCGGGACTTCTATCAATACGATAAAAAAGAAGGGGTTCTTAGCGCTTTGCAAGGTATTTCTGTCTCCAGTTCTTCTGCCAGGTATGCATCGCTCGTGCAGTGCATACCTTTTATATCACACCTGTAATAGCAAGTGGCAAACATCTATTCCCGCCTACAGTATATATAGATTCTGCCGAAATAATCAACCTGTTTTTCAATTTTTTACTTCTCTTTTGCGTTGGGCTTATCATTCGACGGTTACTCTTCCACTGCCTGAAACTGATAGTAATCTATCATTGCTTCATCCTGCTTGCTTATCTTTAACGTTGTTGCCTCCTCAGGAATAACTGCCGGCACGGCTATTCCTGGCCCCAGCGGTTCTGATGGATAAGAACGAAATTTTATGATTCCCCGAAGTTTTCCGGCATCATCAAATTTTGTCTGTAAAGACAAAATTTTCGTATAATTGTTAAAAAAAACGACAAGACTCTCTTTCTTAAAATCCATGTTAAAATATTCCGATAAAAATGTCCCAGAGAGATGCTTTCTCCACTTTCTATCGTTCCAATTTATTTTTTGTTTGTAATAATCGCTATATTTGTTATATATATAATCATCTTCATTTGCCTCTTTTATATATGACAAAATATCCTCTTTACTTCTGAAAACAACAGGATTCAGACGCTTCTCTCTCGCATATCCAGTTAGCAGCGAGCCGATATTATAGTGTCTTTTCCCTCCAAAAGCACATTCCTTCTCCTTTTTCTTCGGCCTCTTTTTTACAGTTACCTTTACGACTGCTTTTACCTTCGGATTCTTTTTTGAGATTGCTGTGATCGTTGTCTTTCCCGGTTTCCCGGCTTTCAGTTCTCCTTTCGGGGATATCGCTGCTACGGCTTTCCTTTTTGACTTCCATACCACTTTTGCAGACGCCTTTTCCGGCTTTATATATTCTACTCTCAGCTTTCTCTCTTCCCCCGGATAGAGCAAGAGCTCCGTCCGGTTCAACACGATTTTCTTCGGCACATTCTTTTTTGCTGCGCTTTTTCCTTTCGCCGATGCCGGCATGATAAATATCATACATATAAAACATATATTTAAAACAAACCATATACCTCTTCTTGTCCTGTTCATACAAATCCTCCTTACAAATCCCCTCTGCCTATATAGCCTTTTCCCTACAATACCAGAATATTCAGAAAATACTCCCGTTCCATTCAATTTTCGGTAAGCACATACCCTATAAATAACATTCCATTCCTTCCCTTACTACTTTTCCGGCTCCTCTTCCACTTCCTGAAATTGATAATAAAACTGATAATAATCTATCATTGCTTCATCCTGCTTGCTTATCTTTAATGCTACCGTATCAATCGCAGTAACTCCTAATCCAATACCCCTATTTCTCTCTCCTATTGTTTGGAAACCTATAATCCCCTGAAGCTTTCCGTTAACATCAAATTTTGTTTTTAAAGAGATTACCTGATTACATCGACCAAACAAAACCAAAAGACTTTCCTTTTTAAAATCCATATTTAAGTATTCGCCCAAAAATGTTCTTGATGTTTCTTTATACCATTCTCTTTTGTTCATCTTTATCACTTCATCATACGTATCATAACCTTTATTGTTTTTTACATCTAATATTCTTGCACATCTTACATATTCTAAAATATCCTCTTTATTCCTGAAAATAACCGGTTCCAAATGATTTATATTTGCATATACATCTAGCCATTCATCGCTACTATTGTAAGCATGTCGTTTTGTCTTGAAAACACATTCCTTCTCTTTTTTCTCCGGTCTCTTTTTTACAATTACCTTTACGACTGCTTTTAACTTCGCATTCTTTTTTGAGATTGCTGTGATCGTTGTCTTTCCCGGTTTCCTGGCTTTCAGTTCTCCTTTCGGGGATATCGCTGCCACGGCTTTCCTTTTTGACTTCCATACCACCTTTGCAGACGCCTTTTCCGGCTTTATATATTCTACTCTCAGCTTTCTCTCTTCTCCCGGATAGAGCAAGAGCTCCGTCCGGTTCAACACGATTTTCTTCGGCATATTCTTTTTTGCTGCGCTTTTTCCTTTCGCCGATACTGGCATGGCAAATATCATACATACGAAACATATACTTAAAACAAACCATATCGTTTTTCTTGTCCTGTTCATAAAATCTTCCTCCTTACAAATCCCCTCTGCCTATATAGACTT
Organism: Hominisplanchenecus murintestinalis; assembly: GCF_943193015.1. Lineage (NCBI taxonomy): Bacteria > Bacillati > Bacillota > Clostridia > Lachnospirales > Lachnospiraceae > Hominisplanchenecus > Hominisplanchenecus murintestinalis. Next base: position 8,821 of record NZ_CALPCM010000025.1, on the reverse strand, counting down.
TTTCCCTACAATGCCAGAATATTCGGAAAACACTGCCGTTCCATTTGGTTTTCGATAAGCGCGAATCTTATAATAATACGTCTTTCCAGCCTTCACTGTAGTATCATCGTAAGAAACGGTTGCTCCGCTTGTCAAGGTATGAATCCGTTTATACGTTCCCGTTTTGGTGTCTGCGCGCCAGATTTGATATCCCTCTGCTCCATTTACTTTTGCCCAGGAAACCTTCATCTTTCCTGTCGTTGGCGTCAACGTCAATCCCGTAGGTGCATTCAACGTGCACTTTATGGAAATCACCGGACAGTACTGGCTATGGCTGAATCCACTTTGGTATGCACACACCGCCCTTATTTTATAATAATACGTAGTTCCCGTAGCAAGCCCCTTATCTGTAAAACGATATCTGCCGAAAGAACTCGTATACGTGTACCAGTCCAGAGCATGAATAGATTTTATTTTTGTATATTCCCCATTTACACTCGTAGAACGGAAAATCACATATCTCTCTGCCCACGGCACGGCGTCCCATCCCAGTTTTGCCGCCTGATAATCCACACATTTCACAGCCGCTTTCTGAGGATACGTCTTGCTTAACCTCCTTGTCTTTAATGTCTGAACTGCCAGGCCTACATTCAGCAATCCGCTGCCTGTATATATATCTTTTCCAGGCGTCCCCAAATCCGTAGCCGTTTTTGTAAGTATTTCTTCTATTTCATCTGGTGTTGTTTCCGGATACATGGAGCGTAAAATTGCAGCGGCGGCTGATACCACAGGCGCTGCCATAGATGTTCCACTATGCTTGTCATAATCCCCATTCAAAACACAATTATAGATATCTGTTCCGGGAGCCGCAATATCAACAAACTTATTATATACTGAAAATACATCCCGCTGATTTGAGATATTAACATTTGCGACGGAAATCACATGGTTGCATGCTGCCGGATATTTTGTAACATTTGGACTTTCTAAATCTATTATGTACTGATCATTCGCATCTTTAATATATTTTCCGTCTGCGCCTCGCTTGTAATCCCCATTTCCTGCACATGCACATACAACCACATTCTTAGCATGTGCATAATCAATCGCTTTCTGATAACAAGGACTATTATATTCTCCATGCAAACTCATATTAATGATATCTGCACCACTATTCGTCGCATAATAAATAGCAGTAACTACATCAGCAATACTAAACATGCAGTTATACCTTTCGTCTCCCTCACTCCATTCCCTATGCGCTGCATTAATTCCCATTATTTTACAATTCCCATACATTGCGTCTACTTCTTTTTCACAGATAGACGCAATTCCTACCACCCCTTTATTATTCCTCGCCTCTGCAGCAATGATTCCTGCAACATGCGTTCCATGATAGTCTGCATATGCGTTGCGTACATAACAGTTGGAAGCATTCATCGGTACTATCTGCGAACCTGTTACCACACAATTATTTTCATCTACCTTACCGCCTGTGATAACCACACTTCTATCCGGCAAGTAAACATTTTTCAAATCCACATGGCTGATATCCATCCCCGTATCTATCACAGCCACCCATGTTTCTTTAAATTCATATGCCTCCTGACCTGCTTCATTCCACGCTTCCCATGCAGGCGGAAGATTAATCTGCTCTAGATACTTCTGCTCTCCTACATGCGTATCATTTACCCCGAGCACAGACGCCAATGAATCAGGCTCTATATCCGTATAATTTTTCGAAATATCCTCCACGCTGGACAATTCCTGCAGTATCTCTTCCGCACGCCCTACAGACTTATCCAGTCCCAGATGAATGGAAACTATTTTCGGAAATTCCTGTCCCTGCGAAGCTTTCAGACGTTTTAATTTTTCTTCCGGCAGTGTCTCGTCTATGGTAAAATCACTGAGTATTTCATAATAAACGCCGATTCTGTTCGCCATTGTCCCAATCTCTTCATCCGTCACGCTGCTGTCAAAAGTAACGAGCACTTCCCCTGTCTCGTAATCCAGATTTGCCCGGTTATCCCGTTCTTCTTTTGCCTCTTCATACTCTTTTAAGGTTTCCTGTGCTCTTTCGTCCGTTGCTTCCGCAAACTGCTCAATCTGCCCTTCCAGGTTTTCTTCATAATATTTATCCAGAACCTCATGAAGCGCCGCATCGTAGACCTTCTCGTCTGTAATCTCATTTAGCTGCTCTGCCGCAAGCGCCGCATCGTCGGCCGCTTCGGCAATGACGTTTTCCATCATCCTCTCTTCACTCCTGGAAAAGTCCTTACGAACTGGAAGCATCTCCTCCAGAAGCGTGATGTCCGAAGCCGCCAGTTCTTCTACTCCCTACACTTCTTCAACTGCTTCTCCCCCCTGCCAGATAACGCTTTCTTCCGCCGCATAGCTGACATTTCCTGCCGTCAACGTCAGACTTAAAAACAGCGCGCAGCTCCTCTTTAATCTTCCCACTTCCAATCTCCCTCCTGTTTACGCTTTAAAATATGGTTTCGTATCAATTATTCATAATTTTATATTAATACTGGTTACATAAATTGTCAATATTTTTATTTTTAATATTGATTTATGTATGTAATACATACATTTTTGCCTTTTTTCACAAATTAAGGCTTCCTATGAGTTACCCATAGAAAGCCTTATGAAAAATCTTTATTCAATTTTTAGAAATCTGCAATTACATGGATGAGCCTTTTGCAAATTCCTTTTGTTTCCTGCACCCTGGCTTACAGTGTCACCTTGTCAAGCTTCCAGATTTCATCCACATATTCCTGAATGGTTCTGTCGGATGTGAATTTGCCGCTGCATGCCACATTCAGCATGGCCATCTTTGCCCAGCGCGCTTCATCTCTGTAAGCTTCTTCTACTTTCTTCTGTGCCTCGGCATAGGACTTAAAGTCCGCCAGGATAAAGTAAGTATCAGCTTTGTCGCTGCACTGTGTATTCAGCAGTGAATTATACAAATCACGGAACATCTCAGAATCATTTCCTGAGTATTCACCGTTGATAAGCTGCATCAGCACACGGCGGATATCCTGGTCGTTGTTGAAGTAATCCATTGGGCAATAACCGCCGTTTTTCTCATAGTTGATAACTTCATCTGAAGAAAGCCCGAAGATGAATGCATTCTCTTCGCCAACTTCCTGTACGATTTCCACGTTTGCGCCGTCCATAGTTCCAAGCGTCGGAGCTCCGTTTAACATAAATTTCATGTTACCTGTACCGGAAGCCTCTTTACTTGCCGTAGAAATCTGCTCGGATACGTCTGCCGCCGCAAAAATCATCTCTGCGTTGGATACTCTGTAGTCCTCAATAAATACGACTTTCAGCTTGCCGCCGATAGACGCGTCATTGTTAATTACATCGGCTACTGTATTGATCAGCTTAATCGTCTGTTTTGCACGGCGGTAGCCTGCTGCCGCCTTAGCGCCAAAGATGAATGTCCTCGGATAGAATTTCATCTCCGGATGATCCTTAATCGTATTGTACAGGTGCATCACATGAAGGATGTTCAGAAGCTGGCGTTTGTACTCGTGAAGCCTCTTTACCTGCACGTCAAAGATGGATCGGGGATCTACGTCGATGCCGTTATGCTCTTTGATGTATTTTGCCAGACGCACTTTGTTCTGGTATTTGATATTCATAAATTCCTGCTGCGCTTTCTTGTCATCTGCAAACAGCTTCAGCTTGGAAATCTTTGACAAATCGGTAATCCACTCGTCGCCGATGTGCTCTGTTACCCATTTTGCCAGAAGCGGGTTTCCGTGAAGCAGGAAACGTCTCTGGGTGATACCGTTCGTCTTGTTATTGAACTTCTCCGGCATCATCTCATAAAAATCTTTCAGCTCCTGATTTTTCAGGATTTCTGTATGCAGGGCAGCCACGCCGTTTACGGAATAGCCTGCTGCGATAGCCAGATGCGCCATCTTCACCTGTCCGTCGTAAATAATAGCCATCTTGCGGATCTTCTCCTGGTTGCCCGGATATTTCGCCTTGATTTCCTCAACAAACCTGCGGTTAATCTCCTCGACAATCTGATATACACGCGGAAGCAGCCTGGAAAACAGCTCAATCGGCCATTTCTCCAACGCCTCTGCCATAATCGTATGGTTGGTATATGCACAAGTCTTTGTCGTAACTTCCCACGCCTCATCCCAGCCAAGGCCTTCTTCGTCAATCAGGATACGCATCAGCTCTGCAACTGCAACGGTCGGATGGGTATCATTAAGCTGGAACGTAGCTTTCTCATAAAACTTGCGGATATCGCCGCCGCGGCTCTTAAACTTCGCGATTGCCGCCTGTACGCTTGCGGAAACGAAGAAATACTGCTGTTTTAAACGCAGCTCTTTTCCTGCATAATGCTCATCTGCCGGATAAAGCACTTCCACGATATTCCTTGCCAGGTTCTGCTCCTCAACAGCTTTCATGTAATCGCCCTTATTGAAGGAATCCAGCTGAAAGTCACTTACTGCCTCTGCATCCCATACGCGCAGGGTATTTACGATGCCATTTCCATAGCCGATAATCGGAATATCATAAGGAACCGCGCGCACAGACTGATAGTCTCTCTGGATAAATTTATTTTCTTTTGTTTTCGGATCATATTCTACATGCACATGACCGCCGAATTTTACTTCTTTTGCATATTCCGGACGGCGCAGCTCAAATGGGTTTCCGTTCTTCAGCCAGTTATCCGGCACTTCAATCTGATAACCGTTTTCGATTTTCTGCTTAAACATACCATAGCGGTAACGGATACCGCAGCCGTATGAATCATATCCCAGAGTTGCCAGAGAATCCAGGAAACATGCTGCCAGCCTTCCCAAACCTCCATTTCCGAGAGCCGCATCCGGCTCCTGGTCCTCGATAACATTCAAATCAAGTCCAATCTCTTCCAGAGCCTCTTTCACCTCATCGTACTCGCAGAGATTAATCAGGTTATTCCCCAGGGCGCGGCCCATCAGGAATTCCATGGACATGTAATACACAATCTTCGGATTCTGCTTCTCATACTGCTCCTGCGTCTCCAGCCAGTTGTCAATAATCGTGTCCTTTGCCGCATAGGAAACTGCCTGGAAAATCTGCTCCTGTGTCGCCTCGTCCAGATTTTTACGGTAAAGGGTCTTTACATTATCCTTTACCTCTGCGATGAATTTCTTTTTGTCAAACTTTTTCTTCATTTTCCGTCCTCCTCCCGAACGCCCCTTTCCGGGCGCATCCGGTCTTTTTATGAATTCTGTTTTTTTACACCCATCGTCACTGTCTCGCCATTGATGTTCCATTCTTTCACGTAACCGTCCACAGATTTCAGGACAATCTCATCCGCCAGTACCTCCGACTGGATTCCATCTGCGTTTTTCTTCAGGATTTCCTCAATCCTCTCATTCCCTGATGCATAAATTAAAATTCTGTCAGTCACTTCAAACCCTGCTTCTTTTCGCATGGTCTGGATTTTACTGATTAACTCGCGCACAAACCCTTCTTCCATCAGCTCCGGCGTCAGGTTCATATCCAGAACTACGGTAATCTCTCCTTCCTGGAGGGATTCATATCCTGCTATCTGTGCGGTGTCAATAAGCAAATCATCGTTTAATAATACAACTTCCTGCCCTTTGATGTCAAGCTTCAAACAGCCATTTGCATTTAATTCATCCATCGCGGCATTTCCGTCCAGTTTTGGAAGCGCCTCACGGATTCCGCCAAGAAGCTTTCCGTACTTCGGACCCACTGTTTTAAGCTGAGGTTTAAAGCTGTAGGAGGTAAAATCCCTCACATCATCGGTAAACGTTACTTCCTTAGTGTTCAATTCTTCACGGATAATATCGGCAAAGAAGTCCGGTAACTTAAACGGAGCTTTTACAAACATATTTGCAATCGGCTGCCTGTTCTTGATATTTGCCGTATTCCGGCAGGCGCGTCCCATCACGACTACTTTCAAAACCTCGTCCATGTTGGCTTCCAGTTCTTTATCAATCTGCCCCTGGTCTGCTTCCGGGAAGTCACATAGGTGTACGCTTTCCGGTGCATTTTTATCAATACTGCACACCAGATTCCGGTAGATATCCTCTGCCATAAACGGAATCATCGGCGCTGCCGCCTTGCTTACATTTACCAGTGCAGTATACAAGGTCATATAAGCATTAATCTTATCCTGTTCCATGCCCTTTGCCCAGAAACGCTCGCGGCTGCGGCGCACATACCAGTTACTCATGTCATCCACAAATTCCTGCAGCGCCCGCGCTGTCTCCGGAATCCTGTAATTCGCCAGGTTTGTGTCCACTGCCTGAACCATCGTGTTCATTTTGGAAAGCAGCCACTTATCCATAACCGAAAGCTTTTCATAGTCTAACGTATATTTTGTGGCGTCAAATTCATCAATATTCGCATACAGTACAAAGAACGCATACGTATTCCACAGAGTCCCCATGAACTTGCGCTGTCCTTCCTGCACGGCCTTCCCGTGAAAACGGTTCGGCAGCCAGGGCGCACTGTTGATATAGAAATACCAGCGGATTGCATCTGCACCGTATTTTTCCAGAGCTTCAAACGGATCGACAGCATTTCCCTTAGACTTGCTCATCTTCTGCCCGTTCTCATCCTGTACATGTCCCAGTACAATAACATTTTCATACGGCGCTTTGTTAAACAGCAGCGTAGACTCCGCCAGCAGGGAATAGAACCATCCCCTCGTCTGGTCTACCGCCTCGGAGATAAACTGTGCCGGGAACTGCTGCTCAAACAGCTCCTTATTTTCAAACGGATAATGATGCTGCGCAAAAGGCATAGCTCCTGAGTCAAACCAGCAGTCGATAACCTCCGGCACACGGTGCATCGGTTTCCCGCACTTTGGACACTTAATTTCGATTTCATCAATATATGGGCGGTGCAGTTCCACATCCTTCGCCCGCTCGTTGCCGCTCATCTCGAACAGCTCCTGACGGCTTCCCACGGAATGCTGATGCCCGCACTCGCACTCCCAGATATTCAGCGGAGTTCCCCAGTAACGGTTCCGGCTGATTCCCCAGTCCTGCACGTTTTCCAGCCAGTCCCCGAAACGTCCTTTTCCAATGCTTTCCGGGATCCAGTTAATGGTGTTGTTGTTGCGAATCAAATCATCCTTCACTGCCGTCATCTTGATAAACCATGACTCGCGTGCATAATAAATCAGCGGCGTATCACATCTCCAGCAATGCGGATAGCTGTGCTCAAACTTCGGCGCGTCAAAGAGAAGCCCTCTCGCGTCCAGATCCTTGAGTACCATCGGGTCTGCTTTCTTTACAAAAATACCGCCAAATGGCGTATCCTCTGTCAAATTTCCTTTCCCGTCCACGAGCTGTACAAACGGCAAATCATAGCTGCGTCCCACCTTCGCATCGTCCTCACCAAACGCCGGGGCGATATGGACGATACCCGTACCGTCTGTCAGCGTTACATAGGAATCACATACCACAAAAAACGCTTTCTTCCGCTGTTTTGCCGCCCTGTCTGCGGCGCAGGTATACAGCGGCTCGTATTCCTTATACTCCAGGTCTTTTCCTACACAGGTTTCCAGAACCTCGTAAGCATCCTCACCCAGTACCTTATCGCTAAGAGCGTGCGCCATGTAATAGATGCGTCCGTCCTCTTTCATTTTTACCTTTACATACTCCTCAGAAGGATTCACACAGAGCGCCAGGTTGGAAGGCAGCGTCCACGGCGTAGTCGTCCATGCCAGGATGTACGCGTCCTCGTCCTTCACCTTGAAGCGCACGATTGCAGAACGCTCCTTTACATCCTTGTAGCCCTGCGCCACCTCCTGCGAGGACAACGGCGTACCGCAGCGCGGACAGTAAGGAACAACCTTAAAGCCTTTATACAAAAGCCCTTTATCCCAAATCTGCTTCAGCGCCCACCACTCAGACTCAATATATTCATCATGGTAAGTAACATACGGGTTATCCATATCCGCCCAGAAACCTACGGTTCCTGAGAAATCCTCCCACATGCCCTTGTATTTCCAGACACTTTCCTTACATTTATCAATAAAAGGAACCAGGCCATATTCTTCAATCTGTTCCTTTCCGTCCAGTCCCAGAAGCTTCTCCACTTCCAGCTCCACCGGAAGCCCGTGGGTATCCCAGCCCGCCTTCCTTGGTACCATCTTCCCTTTCATGGTCTGGTATCTTGGAATCATATCCTTGATAACACGGGTCAGCACATGCCCGATATGCGGCTTACCGTTCGCCGTTGGCGGCCCGTCGTAAAAAGTATACGTCTCGCAGTCTTTCCGAGATTCAATACTTTTTTCAAAAATGTGATGTTCTCTCCAGAACTTTTCCGTCTGTTTCTCACGTTCTACAAAGTTCAGGTCTGTTGAAACCTTCTCGTACATACTTTACCTCCATTCCTTTTCGTTTTACTGAAATATGTCCGGCCATTCACAGTCCGCGCTCTGATATCTACACACGGCCAAACACCAGCAAAAAAGGCTTCCGCCCTGTAACAGGACGAAAGCCAATGCCTACGCAACCACCTCTCACACATACCGTCATACGCGTTCCCTGTAACGGGGGAAAACCGTCAAGGCCTACTCCTCTTTCAGCCCGCAACTCAAAAGTGATCTTCCATCTGCCCTACTCGCGCCGGGATTCCACCCTCCCCAGCTCTCTGTGCCTTTCCGATAGATGTACTGTCTTTCTCATAGTCTTTTTCAAGTCAAGTGCTATTATAAATTTATCAATGAGAAAAGTCAAGGTGTTCTCTTATATTCTTTTTTCAATTCGTAACAGTTCAGCCTGCGGCTTCACTGTTACGGAATCCAGCCCATTTAAAGTTTGCTGTTCGCAAAGGGCTGGAT
>NZ_CALPCM010000024.1:0-44150 GCF_943193015.1 Hominisplanchenecus murintestinalis | reverse complement strand
CTTGTCTTCATGAACTTTCAAGGTTGTTTCACTGTTCAATTATCAATGTCCTCTGCTGTCTTGTTTGTTTCGTCCCCTACAGCTTCCTTAGTCTACCAAACCTTTCCGAATATGTCAAGCACTTTTTTTAACTTTTTTATCTTTTTTTATTCATGCAAAAAAGCACAGACCGAAATTCATTGAAAGATTCCCCAGCCTATTCTAAAATCACTGCGCTTCCAGTCGAACAGGCTTTCATATTCTTCTTCGGTAAGTACATTTTCCAGTTGCTGTTTCTGCTTATCAGGAACTACTGCATGAATAGAATCAATAAAGCAGAGATTAGGAAAAAGTACACACCACCAATTCTTCCCTTCGGCCTTTCCGATACACACCCGCAGCGCCTGATAACGTCCTGCCGGAAACGTACAATCCCCGTAGGACTTTCTGGGAAAGTAGCATTCCGTAAGTTCCGTATGGATAGAGTCTTCCCCCCCTGCTTTTTTTAACGCTTGTTCTGCAGTATATTCTATGTCCTCCACATGTTCTTCTATCCTGCGCTTTGTTTCCTCGATATCCTCCGCGCCGTCCAGCAGCGTTTTCATATATTCTACCACTTCATCCCTGACCATTAATTTCCTCGCCTGGTCTTCTTCACTGTCACTGTTTGCAATGACGTGGAAGCGCAGGATTTCTCCGGCAATTCCCTGTTGCACATCAGATGCCCTTCCTTTGAGAACGGCACATGCTCCCAAGATACCTGCAAGCGTCACTACGACGCACATGAACACTATTTGCTTTCTATATAGCCACAAAAGTTCTTGCAGCATTTCTTTTTTCCCTTTCATATCCCCTCTCCTCACTCTTCTTTGATAACCAGAGTGTTTCCAGGAAATAACTTCCTATTCATGATTGTTTTGGTTTTTCCCAAAGATTTCCTCTATTCCTTAAATCCTGTTTTCCTGGGAATCGGCACATTTGATGCAGATGCCGCTTCCTGTGTAAGTTCTATACTGCCTCCCGGCAGAATCTTCCCGTTTTCTGTATAAAGCGCCGGCAGTTTAATAGATGCTTCTCCATTATGCAGATAATTCAGCAAGTCCTTTAACGGCAGCTCCAGCGCTCCGTCCCCAGGCTGATTTTTTGCTAAATCTTCCAGATAAATCCCCGTATCCTCTTCCTTTTTCTTCGCTGTTTCCAGCGTTTCTTCATCTCCTACATATATTAGAATATTCCGCGCAAAAACAGGGTTATTTTCCAAGTAACTCAGGATTTCACGAAGCATTTGCCCGTTTTCTGCCGTTTCCCTCGAAAGAATCACGGCCTTTACATGCCCATAGTCAATATATTTACTGTCCTGCGCCTGACGTTCTTCCTCCTGCGCTTTTATATTTCCCGTCTCCGCCGTCAGCACGGTAGGAAAACGCCTATCCTCCAGCTCTCGCCTGCCGCATCCCCCCAGAAGCGCACACAGCCCCAGCACAATTACTACTCTCTTCATCCCCTCCTCCTTCCTGCACATTCCACAATTGCTAAAGTCAAGGTAAATATCACCAGAATAGGAACACACACATATCCATTTACTACGGTAAACACCCGAAAAGCCGTATCATAAGTGCCGCACCACAAAGCAAACAAGTACACTAGAAACCCTATCCCGATGTTTCTCCCACCACCTCTGTTTTTCCCTTTTCCCATCAATCCTTCCGACAGAAATTTGAGATAATACATCCCTGCACCCACAGCGGGAAAAAGCGTTGCCAGCATCAGACCGGTAAAAACTACATCCCATCGCTGAAAGAAACTTCCCGGAATCACCGCGCTGCTCATTAGCGTAATCGCCGGCCAGGGCAGCGCCCGCATCCCTGACTCTCCAAAGGAACCGATAGATGCCAGACAAAGCGCCAGCACCGACACCCCTGTTACGATTGCAGCCCTCACCAGCGTCCTGCCCGTATTTTCCCTTTTGTTTAAAGAGGAACCCAGAAATAGAAAAATCCCTGTCCCTCCGAATGCAATAAATGTTTGCAAACCATGTTTTGCTGTCTGCATGGAAAACTCTGCTCTCCCAGTCCCCAGATACCCGGATTCCGTAGAAAATGCCGCGCATACCAGCAGAAAAAGAAGGGGATAGAGCAATGCGGAAAAAAGCACCTCGCTGACTCTCGCCCGTACCTCCAGACCACCGGAAATAATATACACCCCTCCCAGGACTACCGCCGCCATCAGCACACTCTGAGACATCTCCGGCAAAACAAACACCTGCGCAACCACGCCAAACAAACGCACTAAAAGAACGCTGTTCATCAGTGCATAGCAGAAATAGAAAAGCATAAGTACTTTCGCGCATCCGCCTCCCAGCCTCTCCGCCGTATATGCATACATCCCCTGTTCCATATGGCGCGCTGTCCAGCCAACCACCCAGGCATAAGCCACAGCCAGGCTCACACCGGCTATCAGGCTCAAAATAAAACTCCTTCCGCTTTCATTTTCAGCAAAGCCGGGCAGGAGAAGCGCCGCCTTTGCCAGCCAGTCCATCACCACCATACGTCCAAACTGGCGTTGGGAAATTTTCTGATTTTCAGAAATCATTCCGCTATTCTCCTTTCATCCGCATTCTTCGCCGATTTTGCCTGCGTGCAAACAACGGACGCTTCCACATTCTGGAAAGCGGCGCCCGCAGGATACTGTCGCGTGCCTCCCCTTCCGGGTTGGCGTCTTTTCCCGCAAATGGCATTAAATATGAAACCCCAAAACTTTTTAGTCCCGCCAGATGTATCAGCACCAGAAGCCATCCAAACATGATTCCCAGGATTCCAAATCCCGCACACAATACAAGCATCAGGTATTTCAGCAGCCGCAATGCTTCAGACAATTCCTCATTTGGAACTGCAAAAGACCCCAGAGCCGTTAGCGCCACAACAACAACTACCACAGGACTTACAATATTCGCGCTCACCGCTGCCTGTCCTATAATTAATCCCCCCACAATGCCAATCGTATTTCCTATGGGTCCCGGCATCCGAAGCCCCGCCTCCCGCAGCAATTCAAAAGACAACTCCAAAAGCAACACTTCCACCAGCGCCGGGAAGGGCACCCCCTCCCTGGCCTCCGCCAGTGAGAAAATCAGATTGGTAGGCAATAGCTGAGTATGGAAATTCACTGCCGCCAGATAAAGCCCTGGCAGCGACACTGCCAGGAATGCCCCCATGTACCGAATAATTCTCAGGAATGACACAATTGCAAAATGCCGATAATAATCATCACTTGTCTGAAACAGAGAATTACAGGTAGCCGGCAGCACCAATGCTTCCGGAGAATTATCACACACCAGCACGACACGTCCTTCCAGCACTGCCATCGCCGCTCTGTCCGGCCGCTCCGTAGCCTGATACTGGGGAAACGGAGAATATTTTAAGTCTGCCGTCAGATGCTCTATCACTCCTCCGTCCAGAACACCGTCAATTTCGAAGTCCTCCAGCCGCTTTTCTAAATTTTCCAGGATAGGCGGATAAACCAGCCCGTCTACATACACCATAGCACACATGGTATTGGAATACTTCCCAAGAGGCGTCTCCTTCACTTTTAACGCTGTATCTCGAACGCGTTTTCGAATCAGCGCCGTATTGACCTTCACCGACTCAGAAAAAGCTTCCTTGCTGCCCCGTAATACTTTTTCCGAATCCGCCTTCATCACACCTGTTCCGGGATATCCTTTACTGCCTATCTTAATTGCTTTGTCAAAATAATCTACAAATAGTACCACATTGCCCGCCAGCATTGCCGCCATAGCTTCGTCCATAGAAACCAGCTCTTTTGTATCTGATACTCCCAGGCTGTTTTCTTCGATCGCCTTCTGTATACCGCTTTCATCCATTTCCCACATGTGATTTAGCATTTTTCCGATCACCGAATCTTCCAGCATCATATTGCCGGCCGCTACTTCAATGTAAATTAAAAAGCAGCTTATCTCCTTATTCTTCCCGAGTTTCATAGGACGAAAAAGAATGTCGTCACATCCTTCTATCATTTCCCGTACTCTCTTTTCATTCTGCTTTAAATCTGTCGATATGTCGCCCATGTCTTACCGCCTTTGCCTTTATTCCCGCAGACTGCCATCCAAACTCCGGACTGCTTCCATTTATGCTAACTTCTGACTTTCATGACCTCTGCATAGGTCAATACAAAAAAGGATAAGATTTCTCTTATCCCTCTTTTCCTAACATGTACAGTTTTTCCGATTCTATTCTTTTTCTTTCAGGCTGTTAATAATTGACTCCTTCTGGTTTTCGATATGGCTGCGTATAGCTTCCCCTGCCTGCTCCGCATCCCGGCTGGCCAGTGCGCTGCAGATAGCTTCATGCTCTCCTAAGAGTACCGGATGCATCTCCCTGTCTTTTAAATATTCCATCCGGTAACGGTACATCTGCTCACGGAGGTTATTCAATATCTGCATCAATCTGCGGTTATCCGTGGCCTTATAGATAATCTCATGAAAATCCATATCTGCCTGCCCGCTAGCCAAAATGTCGTCACCGGACAGCGCTATTTTAAACGCCGCATTTGACCTGCGCAGCTCTTTTAGCTGTTCCTCTGTAATTTTCTCACACGCATCCCGAACTGCCAGTTCCTCTAAGGCAGCGCGCACCTGCAGTACGTCCTCTAAATCCTTAATCGTAATCTCAGCCACCTCCGCACCTTTCCTGGGAATCATCAGCACCAGACCTTCCAGTTCCAGTTTACGGATAGCCTCACGTACCGGGGTACGGCTCACCCCCAGCCGCTGTGCCAGCTGGATTTCCATCAGACGCTCTCCCGGTTTCAGTTCCCCTCGCAGAATTGCCTGGCGCAGAGTATTAAACACCACGTCCCGAAGCGGAAGATATTCGTTCATATCAATCTGAAAATCACCTGTCATTCGCGTCCCCTCCATGATTCATAATACGTGTCAGGTACACCTGCTTCGCCAGAGAGCCGCGGCGCATCTTTTCATAAGCATACCTTGCCTTTTCTTCATCTTCAAATAGTCCAAACACCGTCGGCCCGCTGCCGCTCATCATTGCCCCCAGGGCGCCGTACGCCATCATCTTTTCCTTTATCTTCCCAATCACGGGATATGCAGGAATCGTAACGGTTTCCAGAACATTTCCCATAAGTTCTGCCGCCCGGCGCAAATCCCTTTCCCGGATAGCCGCAATCTGCCCGTCGATATCCGGATGGCTCACCAGCTCGTCCGCTCTAAGATTCGTATACACCATCTTTGTAGAAACATGAATACCTGGCTTTGCAATCAGCACATGGCATTTCGGCATCGCCGGAAGACGTGTCAGCTTCTCTCCGATTCCTTCTGCCAGCGCCGTCCCACGCAAGATGCAGTAAGGAACGTCAGCCCCCAGCTTTACGCTCCTCTCCATCAGCTCCTGCTTCGTAAGTCCCAGCTGAAATATGCGGTTCAGCCCTACCAATACTGCCGCCGCGTCCGAACTGCCGCCCGCCATGCCTGCTGCTATGGGAATCACCTTCCTCAAACGGATAGATACGCCTTTAGGAATCCCAAATTCTTCTATCAAAAGACGTGCTGCCCTGTATGCCAGGTTATTCTCATCCACTGGAAGATACTGTAGGTTCGTTTTCAGACGAATTCCCGGTTTATCCATCTTATGGATATCAATCTGATCATACAGCTTCACTGTCTGCATAATCATCCGCACTTCGTGATATCCGTCCTCTCTTTTTCTCACCACATCCAGACCCAGGTTAATCTTTGCCAAAGCTTTCATCCTGATTTCCTTCATCGATGTTCTCCTTTGCACTTTGTATACAAAATCTTCTTTTCGCTATTGTACCATTTCTTTCCCGAAAGTCAAGTCCCCGCAGACATTCTTAGAGCCTCGCCGGAACAAAAAAAATAAGCGCACCACTATTCTAATGATACGCTTATTTCTACATTATACGATATGAGTCTTCAACCCCAAAATAGTTTTCGCCTATCTTTGTGCGATTGCCGCCTGTGCTGCCGCCAATTTTGCAATTGGAACGCGGAACGGTGAACAGGATACATAGTCCAGCCCAAGCTTATGACAAAACTCTACGGACGTAGGATCGCCGCCGTGCTCGCCACAGATTCCTACATGGAGGTTCGGATTTGCCGACTTGCCAAGCTTCAGCGCCAGTTCCATCAGTTTACCCACGCCTGTCTGATCCAGCCTTGCGAACGGATCATTTTCAAAAATCTTGGTATCATAGTAAGCATTCAGGAACTTCCCGGCGTCATCACGGGAGAATCCAAAGGTCATCTGCGTCAAATCGTTTGTACCGAAACAGAAGAAGTCTGCCTCCGCCCCTATCTCGTCTGCCGTCAGGGCAGCTCTTGGAATTTCTATCATCGTTCCCACTTCATATTTCAGCTTACTGTTTGCCGCTGCGATTTCCCTGTCTGCGATTTCCACTACCAGATTCTTGATAAATTTCAGTTCCTTTGCATCTCCTACCAGCGGAATCATGATTTCCGGGCATACTCTCCAATCAGGATGTACAGCCTTTACATTGATAGCCGCACGGATCACTGCCAGTGTCTGCATCTTCGCGATTTCAGGATACGTCACTGCCAGACGGCATCCGCGGTGTCCAAGCATCGGGTTCATCTCTTTCAGGGCGTCAATGAGTTCTTTGATTCGTTCTACCGTCTTGCCTGTTGTCTCAGCCAGTTTCCTAATATCTTCTTCCTCTGTCGGAACGAACTCATGGAGAGGCGGATCCAGGAACCGAATCGTTACAGGATTCCCCTCTAACGCTTCATAAAGCGCCTCAAAATCTTTCTGCTGTTCCGGCAGAATCTTCTCCAGGGCTTTTTCTCTCTCTTCCACTGTTTCCGCACAAATCATCTCACGGAATGCATCAATCCGATTCCCCTCAAAAAACATATGCTCTGTACGGCAGAGTCCGATACCTTCTGCCCCCAGGGACCGTGCTTTCTTCGCATCTGCCGGGGTATCTGCATTGGTACGCACCTTCATGGTTCTGTATTTGTCTGCCCATCCCATAATTCTGCTAAACTCGCCTGCTATCGTGGCATCAACAGTCG
This sequence comes from Hominisplanchenecus murintestinalis, assembly GCF_943193015.1. Taxonomy (NCBI): domain Bacteria; kingdom Bacillati; phylum Bacillota; class Clostridia; order Lachnospirales; family Lachnospiraceae; genus Hominisplanchenecus; species Hominisplanchenecus murintestinalis. Next base: position 37,087 of record NZ_CALPCM010000024.1, on the reverse strand, counting down.
GAATCTGTCCGTCATAAATATTTCCGGTGGAACCATCCAGGGAAATAAAATCTCCTTCACTATACTCTTTCCCTGCAAGGGTAAACTTCTTATTCGCCTCATCCATCGTAATATCACCGCATCCGGATACGCAGCATGTTCCCATGCCGCGGGCTACTACAGCCGCATGGCTGGTCATGCCGCCGCGGACGGTCAGGATACCCTGCGCATTCTTCATTCCCTCAATATCTTCCGGGGATGTCTCCAGACGTACCAGAACCACTTTCTCTCCTCTTGCCGCCCATGCTTTTGCATCCTCTGCTGAAAATACAATTTTACCACATGCAGCTCCCGGAGAAGCTCCCAGCGCCCTTGCCACCGGCTCAGCTGCTTTCAATGCCTCCGCGTCAAACTGCGGATGGAGCAGCGTATCCAGATTCCTCGGATCAATCATGGCAACTGCCTTATCTTCCGTAATCATACCCTCATCTACCAAATCACAGGCGATTTTCAGCGCTGCCTGGGCAGTTCTCTTTCCGTTCCGTGTCTGCAGCATATACAGATGCCTGTCCTCAATCGTAAACTCCATATCCTGCATATCGCGGTAGTGATCTTCCAGTTTATTACAGATATCTACAAACTGGTCATATACCTCCGGCATAACCTCTTTGAGCTGGTCAATCTTCTGCGGCGTACGGACTCCGGCAACCACGTCCTCACCCTGTGCGTTCATCAGGAATTCTCCCATCAGATGCTTCTCCCCTGTAGCAGGGTCGCGCGTGAAGGCAACTCCCGTACCGGAAGTTTCTCCCATATTTCCAAATGCCATCATCTGTACATTCACGGCCGTTCCCCATGAATATGGGATATCGTTATCACGGCGGTATATATTTGCCCGAGGGTTATCCCATGAGCGGAACACTGCCTTAATCGCTTCCATGAGCTGTTCCTTGGGATCTGCCGGGAAATCCCTGCCGATTTTCTCTTTGTATTCAGCCTTAAACTGGTCTGCCAGCTCCTTCAAATCTTCCGCAGACAAATCGACATCCTGAATTACGCCCTTCTCTTTTTTCATCTTATCAATTAATTCTTCAAAATATTTCTTTCCGACTTCCATAACTACATCGGAGAACATCTGAATGAATCTTCTATAACAATCCCATGCCCAGCGCGGATTACCGGACTTCGCTGACAATACTTCAACAACTTCTTCATTCAAACCAAGATTCAGAATCGTGTCCATCATGCCCGGCATCGACGCCCTTGCACCGGAACGAACAGAAACAAGAAGAGGATTCTCTTTGTCTCCGAATTTCTTTCCCGTAATTTCTTCCATTTTGAAAATGGCTGTCATAATCTGATCCATAATTTCATCATTAATCATTCTGCCGTCTTCATAATACTGCGTACATGCTTCCGTTGTAATCGTGAAGCCCTGTGGTACAGGCAGCCCCAGGCTGGTCATCTCCGCAAGATTCGCACCCTTGCCTCCGAGGAGATTCCTCATCCCCGCATTGCCTTCTGTAAACATATAAACCCATTTTGCCATGTTGCACATTCCTCCTACAATCGTTCTCATACCATGCCGCAAAGCGCCAGCTCCAAAGGAGCATGTCTACCCTGTTTAGTATATATACAATTGTAACATATTTCCTGTTTCAGTCAAGAAAATCCTTCCATTATTGTAACTTTTTTAGCCAAACCTTTTTGTTTTCTTGTGAAATATTTATCAAAATATGTCGGTTATGCGCATATCATTTGTTATTTTATCACAATCCCCCCTCAAATATTTCCTTATCTTGCAGGCATCTGAAAATCTACAAGCGCTTTGTTCAAATAGTCATTAAAAGGTTTCATGATTCGGAAAGTCTCCGCTGCCTTTACAAGAAATGTTTCTGTATCATTCAATTCCTCATCCTTTAACGGATATTCCAGATACCAGCTCTTAAATTTCAGGTATTCAGCCTGCGGGTGTTCTTTCCCATACCCCGCCGGGACATTCTTTAACGCCGTCCCCTGTACAGTAAAATATTTTTCAAACTCCGGCTCATGGATTATCGTTTCCCATTCTTCACCATTCCGGACAATAAAATCCCGCACCATCGTTGTCGCCTCTTTGAACATATCCGCAAACAGGCCGCCGCCTAAAAAAGACTGATTGCCGGGTTTTATCATAAGATAATATCCAACAGGTACAGGAAGTTTCCCTTTCGAAGAAATATGGGCGCGGAACGCAGGATTGTAAGGCGATTTATCGTGGCTGAAACGGGTATCCCTTACAATCTTAAAGGTAAGGTCTTTCGGATTGTTATGTAAAATGCTGCTGTCAAATTTTCCTATTTCCATCATCAAAGCCTGTAATACCTCTTCAAACTCAGCATTTGCCTTTTTGTAATCTTCTTTATTTGCATGATACCATTCACGGTTATTATTCATGCTTAGTTCTGATAAGTAATCCATAATTATTTTTATGTTCATGATCTGTCGTCTCCTTTACGAATTTTGTATGATAGAAAACTGCACGGAATCTAAAAATTCCTGTATCAAACGTTTCGTGCGTTCAGGAGATTGGTAAGGCTTACAGAACGAAAAATCCTGTGATAAGTCATCAATATCTTCCATAGCGCTCTTTACATCAAGCATCGTCTGCATGGGAATTTCCGTGGCTGCCGCGTAATCCAGCTGCTGCGGATTTATCCGATGATTTTGTATCGCGTAATTCACTCTCTCTTTACATTTACATCTTCCGGCGCCATATTCTCCGCAATACTGCCCAAGAAAGTCTGCCATTTTTTTGCGTATTCGGGAAAGCCTTTGACGATACGCTTCGGGAGTCATTCCTAAAATATCCCCCGCGATGCGGCTGTCGACCTTAAACATCGTACCTAATATAAAAATACATCTGCTTTCCGTATCAAGACATTGCAGCATCACATTGGTACAAGACATTTTCAGCAGAATGTCCTGTGTGGCGTCCTCCGCATCCGCAAATGTGCCAAGCATCCGCAGGGATAAATTGAATACCATGTCCTGCACACCCGCAACAAGAGTTTCAAGAGCCTTTTTATCCCCTGCTGTGGCTTTGTCAACGAAAGCCTGCAATTCTTCATTTGTTTTTTTGTTCATAGATTTTACCTCCTACTAAATTAGACAATGGCCTCCCGCCCGTGTGACAGAAAAGAGGTATTTTTTTATCATTTTTTAAGCCGCTCCCGCAGCACTCAGCATCTGCTGCCAGGAACGGCCTCTTTTCGTAAATGCTTTCCTGTATGGGTATTTTTGCCCTCAGAGCTTCCTTATCTTGCTTTGTCTGTATCTCTATTTCCATCTAAGTCATCCGCGATATCATCTACGCCCTCGCGTATGCCGTCGCCGATATCATCTACACCCTCACGGATATCATCGCCCGCGCTATTTTCCTTATTCGGCGCTGTCCCCGCATCATTCTGTCCGTCTGAACCCGTTCCTGCGCCTGTGCCTACCGTATCTTCCCCGGTTTCATTCGTCAGCGTTTCCCCGGTTGTACCTGTGGTATTATCCGTAGCTCCATTCGTTTCTGTTGCGGATGTATTCCCAGTAGCGTTTCCGTTTTCTGTAGTGTTTGTAGTATTATCATTACTGTTTGTCCTGCAGGCCGTCAGCCCCAGTGCACAGAGCGCCAGCGTCATGACTAGCATCATTTTCTTCAACTGTTTCATAAGAATTCTCCTTTGCAAAAAATTATTTGTCCTTCCTAATTATCCCCCGATTTTCGGAATTTATTCACCAGACTTTATCCGTTTCCTGAAAATCCTCCGTGCGAGCTGCTTTCCATTAAACGGAATCAAAGGATACAGATAACTTTTCCCGGATATTGTTCGGTTACAGCTGATAGCCAGCAAGGTAAGAAGGATTCCCGCCGCGAAACCATACAAATTAAATGCTGCTGTTAAAACCAACAGTATAATCCGCATAAATTTCAAAGCATACCCCAGCTCATAGCTGGCCTGGGTATAGTTTGCCACCGCCACAAATGCCATATAGAGCATTGTCTCAGAATTAAACCACCCTGATTTCACCGCAAACTCTCCCATCACAATCGCCGCAATAACACTCAAAGGTGTTGTCAGCATATTCGGAGTATTGATAGCCGCGAGCTTCAGCCCGTCAATTCCCAATTCCAGAATCAACAGCTGAAACAGCAACGGGATATGAATGTCCCCTTCCACTTTAATAAAATCAAATGCCGGGGGTATCCACTCAGGGTTCTGCATAAGAAGAATCCAGCCCGGCGTCAGGAGCAGCGTCAGAATTGCGATAAAAAGCCTGTTAAGACGCAGATATGTGCCTGTAATCGGCGGAAAGTAAAAATCATCTGCCTCTTCTACAATATCAAAAATAGAAACCGGAAGAATAATTGCCGCAGGAGAATTATCTACCAATATAGCAATCTTCCCTTCCAGCACGCTGGCTGCTGTCGCGTCCGGGCGCTCGGTATACTTTACTTTCGGAAATGGATTAAACCATTTCCTTCGATAAAGGCACTCTACCAGACTTTCCTGGTTCATAGTCAGAGCCTCCACCTGCAGATTCTGTATACGGTTCCTGATTTCCTCCAGAAATGCCCGGTCTACACGGTCTTCCATATAGCATAGCACAATATCTGTTTTTGAGCAGCTCCCCGCCTGCTGCATCTCCATAACAAGATGTGGATCACGGATACGCCTGCGTATCAGAGCGGTATTAAATACTACCGTCTCTACAAATCCGTCTTTCGAACCGCGCAGCACTTTATCTTTTTCCGGCTCCGCCACACTGCGCATCGGATACGTCCGGCAGTCAATGGCAAAGCACTTGTCATATCCATCAATAAACAGGCACAATACACCGGAAAGGATATTGGCTTCTATTTCCTCACGTCCATCCAGAAGCTCTACCTCTACATATGGCATAGCGTCCCTGGACAGCCCTGCACTATCCTCCGGCAAATCTTCTGGTGTAATAGAATAAAAGAATTCTATCAGCTTTTCCATTAGCTCGTCTTTTACAAACCCGTCAATAAAATAGAAACATGCTTTATGATCCGCCACCATCGTCATTCTGCATATAATATCAAAGCTCTTCTGAATATTAAGCTTTTCCTGGAAATATGCCATATTATCCGCCAGGCATGTCATGATTTTCTGTTCCATCACATTGTCCTCTTTCTGACGCACTTACTGCATCATCTTGGTAGATTTGGAAGCTTGCTTTTAAGCTTCTTCTTTTCACAGATACTTATGGTAAAGTCTTTCCTTATTTTTCTTTTTTATACGCTGTACTATATTTTTCCATTTTTATGTTTCATTTCGTTGCATCTAAGGATATTACTAAATAATATTGTTATACTGATAAAGGTTTACATTTTGATAAATTCTTTTCAAAAGTGCGATAATACAAGCATTTATACTATTTTAAAACACATAGGAGGAAGGAGTTATGAAAAACATAGAGCTCGGACAACGTCTTAAAGATTTACGCGAATACCATCATTATACTCAGGAATATATCAGTTCTAAACTAAATATTGAACGTCCTTCCTACTCAAATTATGAATGCGGCAAACGCACACCGCCTTTGGATCTGATTATTCGGCTCTGCAATTTTTACCAGGTTTCTCTGGATGATTTGCTGTGCAACCCCAAGTTCTCTCCCTGTGCCGCCACTATGGAAGGCATCCCGCCTTCCTCCGGCGAGGACGAAGAAGCGCTGCTCCATTATTACCGTCTGCTTCCCGACGATTCTAAACGCGAAATTCTTCAGTATCTGCAATTCAAATTTCAACAAGCTAAAAAACAATAAAACCCCGGCAAGCTTTTATCACTTGCCGGGGCTGCTTTTACTTCATTTTTATCTTCTTCGTCGTATATGCACTATAAATCTTACGGCTGTCCGACTTCTTATAGCTCCTTAAGCGGAATGTGTATGTCTTGCCCTTCTTCATTCCTTTTTTTGTCATAGACACGACATTCTTTTTCTTAGACGCGATACGCTTAAATTTTCCCTTACTGCCTACTCTCATAGAAATCTCAAAACCGTCCGCCTTTGCTTTCTTGTTCCAGATAAGCTTTACCTTGGACTTTCCCGTCTTTTTCACTTTCAGTTTTGTTTTTACCGGGGAAGTCGCTGTCTTTAAAATGCTGCTGTCTGCACCTGCAATCCTGCTGCCATAATGAGACTTGTATGCCTTCACGCGGAACTGATACTCTGTAGCGCTCTTCAATCCCTTTACCTGATAAGATGTACCGCCCACAAGGCTTACATCCTTCCACGCCTTCGTATTTGTATCATACATGGAAACAATATAGCCATTTGCCTGGGCAACGGAATTCCATGACAGGCTGATAGATGTATTTGCATTCTTCGCCGCTTTCAGGCCGCCTGGGACGCCCGGTGCTGTTGGCTGCGGTACCGGAACAGGCTTTGGTTTGTTATTTCCACCGGGATTTTCTTCTGAAGCAAGCTTCTTCTCCCATACTGCCGTCAGAGTCACATCCGCAGAATCTATTTGATAGGATTCTCCCGGCGCATAAATCTTGCTGCCATCCTTCCATCCCTTGAAGACGTAACCCTCCCTCTCCTTTTCCGGCAAAACAATGGTACTTCCCGATGCATAATACGCGTTCTCTGTCTGGCTTCCTTCACTAATAAAAGAAACTTTTACAGCTTTTTCCCATACTGCGGTTAAGGTCACATCTGTTGTACCCATTTCATAATACGTACCTGCTGCGTAGGTCTTTGTCCCATCACTCCAGCCGCTCAGAATATATCCTTCTTTCTGATAAGTATCCTGCGGCAGAACAATCATCCTCCTATCTGCACAGTATATGCTTTTCGTTTCCGCATCATTTTTAAGATAAATTTCATGTACTTTTTCTCCTGCATTTGAGATAATCTCATAGAGAGTCGGACGTGTTCCTTCCGGCCAGGTTATCGTAAAGGACAAGATATCCTCATCACCTTTTCGGTAAAAAACAGTGTTTCCCCGGTCAAGTCTCCCGATAGTTTCCGTCCTGACGGTATTTCCATCATAAATTTCCGCTTCGACAAGCGCATTTGTAATATCTGCGCCATCCTGGAGGAACGTAACAGAAGTGAGCTTTGTATTCTCCGTCAGTTTATACTTTAAATAATCAGTTCCGTCAGAAAGCTTATCCGACATATATACAGTAGAAACATCCCCATCTATCATATTGTCTAACTTACCTGTAAGGGTTCCTTCGAATACCATGCTTCCTTTTTCTATCGCTTTGATATCAATATCCAGAATCTTTAAATATGCTTCTTTATATTTCGTAATCAGAATCTGTATATATCGAATGGCCTGTCCTTCCATATCCACTTTAATATTTCGATAAATCCCGCCTTCTGTTTCGATATCGCCTACAACATTATCCCCTTCTTCGTGGATTTCCGCAACACGCGTCCAATTATTCTTATCTGACGACACCTTCACTTCTGCATTATAAAGCTTCGGTCTGTCATCTCCGGTTATAATTGTAAATTCAGAAACCGGAATCTCCGCGCCCAAATCTACAATAATCGAATCGCCCGCCGTCTGATTTGAGTTCGTCCATGCATAAGTTGACAGTTTCCCATCGAAAAGATTCTCCCAGCTTCCTTCTTTCAGTCCCAAAGATGTCTCAACGGCAGGATTAAGCCCGGTACTTCCTTCCGCCGCAACAGAAAAATTATTCACCGTGAAACTCACTGCCTGCGACGCCCCATTGTACAAACGCACATATCGCGCCGCTGTACCGCCTGGGGAACTCGGCATATTCTCCCAGATAACCCCGTTTTCTGAGTACTGCAGTACCAGCCCTGCCGGACAGTCTACATTCACGCTCTTTAACTCAGAAAGTTCTTCAAACTTTATTCCCAGGTACTCTCCTGCTTTTAAAGAAACCGTACCATCTGCTGCCAAGCTGTAAGTTCCCTCCTGGTGAGACACTTCTCCTACTGTTGTATCCATATTCGTGCAGACGCCGAACTTTTCCTCTTCCTCATTGCCATTAATGATAATCTCACGAATTGTTGTCCAATGATCCGGCTTGCCCGGTCTCCCCACTGATTCGGCGCGCAAGCGAATATATCTCGCTTCAATCTCAACTTCTTCACTGATATGGCGCTGGAAATCATAGACTCCTCCTATCTGTGTCCAGCTTCCCTCACTCCCATCCTCTGAATATTCCAAAACAGCATGGTGGAAATAGTTATTCACCTGACTTGCATCACCCTCATCATTTGCTGCCTGGAAAATTTCGATACTATATACAGGTACAACTCTGCCCATATCAATTCCAACATAATCATCCACCTGATGCGCAGGCGTCAAAGTACATGAAGTCGCAAGATTCCCGTCAAAAATCTTTGCTGTCTCCGCAGTATCTCCCACTTCCTCTCCCGCTATCTTTCCATAAAAAGAAGTCACTACTGCTGAAGGATTTAAATGCGGCATCACCCACCGCTTTGCAACCGGCACAATCTTATTGATAAACGGAACCAGGCGTCTGCTCCCCGCCTGCGCCATCTTATCAGCGCCAGCATAAGCAGGATACGCAGCCTGTGTTGCCATTGCTTTTCCCGCGGCAGCCACTCCCTGCCAAGCGCCGTCCACATCTGTCTTTTCCATAGCAAAAACAGCCTGCATAGCCGCTTCACCTGCCGTTGCTACATCATAGAGCGAATTCAGCCACGGAGTTATCTCCTCCACTAAAATTTTATTCGTGCATTTACTGCGGAATGTTTCTACTGCCGTTTTTATCTTGGCAAACTCTTCTTTGATTCTCTGTGCCCCGGCATCTTCTGAAACCGGCTCGCCCTTCACAATCTTTGCTTCTACCGCTTCCAAATCTTCTTTCAGGTCTTCCGACTCCGGAAATCCTGATACCCTGGTGGAATCCGGACAGTTCGCCACATGCTTTCCAATCGTCAGATACGCATCATACACCTCCGGCTGAAGATACTTAAAACAATCCCGCCAGATTATATCTGCATTTTCCAGAAAGTTCGTATTGTTCCAAATCAGGCATGCCAGCTGGAATAACCCCACCTTATTCGCTTCCGTATAGCGACATGGATTCGACATCAGTCCATTTAGCCCCGTTACATTGTTCCGCGCATAGTGATTGATATTTCCAAGAAACAGCCCCGATTTCGCATGCTCATTTACCGGATAATTCAGCCAGAAAACCACGTCATGCCCGTCTGTTGCATTTCTCACATAGTCTACAGTTTCCTGCGTAATCGGAGAATTCACATCATCCCCTGTCCAAAACAAATCAATGGAATAATTCAAAGCCTTCAGTGATTCCAGCTCTTCCCCGCTGCCTGACCAGGCTTTGTTATACCCTTTCATACAATAAGTAAGATTTTCACAATCCTCTTTCGCTTTTATAAACTCATTGTCTATCCTATTCAACAGTATGACAATCTGTTCAAGATCCCCGCCGCCAATATCATCATTCAAAATAGCAAATTTCCGTACGCCTACGTCATACAGCTGCTGGAACTTCGCTTTCAAACGTTCTACCTTTGCATTGAAATTTGCTTCATATGCCGCCGTGCCAATTGTCCCTAAATCGCCGAAGAAATATGTAAGGTGAATAGACCATCCATATCTTACCTTCGTCTTTTCCCCTGCCTCCACCAGTTTGCGGATCTTATTAATTTCTAAATCCTCTTCCGACTGGCCTTCATCCGGGGTTGTGGGATAGAGGTCATCGCTCTTATGGTAATGATCGTCTTTTGACGCATAGATGTAGGAATTCATCTTCACGTCCCGCCCTGACCACATCATGCTTTCGCGCCCTTCATAATTCCATGCACCATAAAACCCTTCAATGAATCCCCTTGTCTTCATGGTCGCATAATCTTCAATCTGTACATTCAAAAAACGGCTTCCGGCAAAAGAAGAAAACATCATCTGCAGCGTAGCCAGACCATAATATACTGCATCCGTATCCTGCCCAAGAATCACAATCGTGCCGTCCTTTGCACTCAACAGGTAGGAATCTGTCTGTTCAAAAAGATCTGTTTTGGAAACCGCCACATTAGAACCCACCCAGGTATCCACGGCGCCGCCGCTTCCTTTGATACCCAGAAGAATCTTCTGACCGCTTCCAACTGTACCGCTCTCTGTTTTCGTTCTTCCGTAATCCCCCAGGATTTCCTCCAGAAACGCATTCGTATACTCGTCAATGCCGCTCTCGCTTACCACCTGTACATTTGCTCCCAGCACAAACTCTCCGCCCGGATATACCGTGCTCTGCGGTATTGGATAAATCGCATACTTATCCTGCGTAGATGCATACCCTCCCTTTAATGCCGTCTCGGCATTTTCCGGCTTTTCAAACGCAGTTGCCGGAAAAACGCTTGTGCCCATCAGCACAACCGCTAAAAGAAAGCTGAAAAAATTTTTTGCCACCCTCATAAATGAACCTCCTTTAGTTTACCTGCACAATGTTTTTGTTGTGACTTTCTATTTATTCTAACATTTTTACGTAAGTTTTGCCACTACCAAATTTCATTCATTGTAAAATCGCCCAAATTTTTCTCCTAAATCCTCCTTTTCCCGAGGAAACATGAATATGAAACCATTAAAAAGCAAAATCAGCATCACACTTGACCCGGATATTATCGTGGATTTAAAAGACCTGGCAGAAGAGGACGACCGTTCCCTTTCTCAGTACATCAATTTGATTTTTGTTTAAACTATATTCACGTTTTTTTCACATCAATGCCACATGACTTTCATATTTTCACAATATAGTAATAGCTGTAAAAGCTGATAAAATTTTTATCTTTTTCTTTTTCATAACTTTCAGGGCGCACAAAAAGCATCTGCAGTTTGTGTCGCCCTCTCCTTCTTTTCAGGCATCGGAAGCGCTGCTCCGGATGCCTTTTATTCTTCTTAGGATTGGATAAGCCCCTGCCTCCCCTCCTGGTCTATGTAATAGTTCTCTTTGTAAATCAGGCTTGATACAGGAACAAGACCAAAGCCTTTTTTCTGCAGCCCCAGAATCAGCTGCTCTAATGCCTGCACGGTATACTTTCCGCCGCTGCGGCACAGTATAATTGAACCATTCCCCAGTTCTTTGTTATCTAGTACTGTTTCAAGTATGGAGCGCGTCCCATAATTCTTCCAATCCAAACTGTCTACATTTCCCTGAACAGCATAATACCCACACTCCTTTGCACACGAAAGCACACGATTATCATAATTTCCATAAGGGGAGCGGAACAGAAACATATCATATCCCGTCAAAGCCTTCACTTCCGCATGAAGTTCCAACATCTCTTTTTGGCACTCTTCTTCTGTAAGCCCTTTCATATTTTCATGATTCTGCGTATGATTTCCCAAATCATGCCCTCCTGCAAGAATCCGCTTCACATCTTCCGGGTATCTCTTTACCCACTCCCCGGTAATGAAAAATGTCGCTTTTATCTGATATTTTGCTAAAATATTCAAAATCTCTTGTATATCTCCGTTCCCCCCGACCGTGTCAAACGTTAGTGACACCTGCTTTTTGTCCGTTATAACGCTGCAGACGGGCTGCGCCTTTCCCCCGAATGTACTGCTCACTGGTGCCGTTCCGCCTCCGAATCTCCAGATACCTACTGCAAACAGCAGAACACATAAAGTAAGAACACCAAGCCCCCGATAGTTGTATTCAAGTCTTTCTTCCATAGAAATACTCCCGAATGATGCTTACTATCAATATATGCCTGGTGTTCTCTCTGATATGTTATAGATTCCTGTTATTCCAGTTCAAATGCCCCCGTATAAAGCTGATAATATTTCCCTTTCTCCTCAATCAGCTTGTCATGACTTCCCCGCTCAATGATATGTCCCTGCTCCAGAACCATAATAACATCCGAATTCCGTACAGTAGAAAGCCTGTGGGCAATAACAAATACCGTCCTGCCCTTCATCAACGCATCCATGCCTCTCTGCACAATCGCTTCAGTCCTGGTATCAATAGACGAAGTCGCCTCATCCAAAATCATCACCGGCGGATCTGCCACCGCTGCGCGTGCAATCGCAATCAGCTGGCGCTGTCCCTGGGAAAGATTGGATCCGTTACTTGAAATTCCGGTATTATACCCTTCCGGAAGTCTGGTGATAAAATCATGTGCCCCCGCAAGTTTTGCTGCTTCCATACACTCTTCATCCGTAGCGTCCAGCTTTCCGTAACGTATATTATCCATGACCGTTCCCGAGAAAAGATTCGTATCCTGAAGTACAATTCCAAGAGAACGGCGGAGGTCCGACTTTCGGATTTTATTGATGTTAATGCCGTCATAACGAATTTTCCCGTCCGCAATATCATAAAAGCGGTTAATCAGATTTGTGATTGTGGTTTTTCCTGCCCCGGTAGAGCCTACAAAAGCCACCTTCTGCCCCGGCTCCGCATACAGGGTAATATTATGCAGTACTGTTTTTTCCGGCTCATATCCAAAATCCACGTCAAACATTTTCACTTCACCGGAAAGCTTCGTATATGTCACGCTTCCGTCGGCACTGTGCGGATGTTTCCACGCCCACATCCCGGTACGCTCCTCACACTCTGTCAGCTCCCCATTTTCTTCACGGGCGTTGACCAGCGTGACATAGCCCTCGTCCGCCTCATGTGCCTCGTCGATCAGTGCAAAAATACGCTGCGCCCCTGCCAGTCCCATAATTACCGCATTCAGCTGGTTCGACACTTGGCCGATGTTTCCTGCAAACTGTTTGGTCATATTCAGGAACGGTACGACAATGCTAATACTAAGAGCCAGTCCTGATATGCTCACATTCGGCACTCCTGCCAATAAAAGCAGCCCGCCCGTCAGCGCTACGGCTACGTACAGCACATTTCCAATATTTCCGAGAATCGGCATCAGCATGTTTGCATAACGGTTTGCCCGTTCTGCATCCCGAAACAGCCCGTCATTTATTTTGTCAAAATCCGCCTTGCTCTCTTCTTCATGGCAGAATACCTTGATTACCTTCTGCCCGTTCATCATCTCTTCCACAAATCCTTCCGTCCTGCCCAGAGCCGCCTGCTGACGGATAAAATATTTTGCGGAATTCCCCCCCACTTTTTTCGTCACTGTTACCATGAATACTACCCCCACGACAACAACCAGCGCCATCCAGAGGCTGTAGTAAACCATAAGCCCAAAAACGGTCATGACCATGATAAGCGAAATCATAAGCTGCGGAAAGCTCTGGGAAATCATCTGCCGCAGGGTATCAATATCATTTGTATAATAGCTCATAATGTCCCCATGATTGTGGGTATCAAAATATTTTATCGGAAAATCCTGCATCCCATTAAACATTTTCTCCCTCAGCTTTTTCAAAGTCCCCTGGGAAACAACCGCCATCATTTGAGTAAAAGCGACCCCAGCCGCCAGGGAAACTGCATAAAGCGTTACCAAAATTCCTACAAATTTCCCAATTTCCCCGGAAACTGCCGCCCAGTCGCCGCTCTGCCAGCTCTGCTCTACCAGAGCAATGATATTCTGCATAAATATAGCAGGTATAGAACTCACCACCGCATTCAGCAGCACACACACAACCACCAAAGGCATCAGTACCGGATAAAATTCAAACAGCATCTTAATCACTCGTTTGAGCGTTCCCTGTTTCTTACTCTTCATCCGCTTCACCCCCTTTATTCTGAGATGTATATACTTCCCGGTAAATTGCGCTCTTTTTCAGCAGCTCTTCATGATTTCCCACTGCCTGGATTGTCCCGCCGTCCATGACGATAATCCTATCCGCATCCTGCACTGAAGCAATACGCTGTGCAATAATAAGCTTTGTGGTCTCAGGAATATACGTCTTAAACGCCTGGCGAATCAGCATATCTGTCTTTGTGTCCACTGCGCTGGTAGAATCATCCAGAATCAGTATCTTCGGTTTTTTAAGAAGAGCCCGCGCAATGCAAAGCCTCTGTTTCTGACCTCCGGATACGTTGGCGCCGCCCTGTTCAATATAGGTATCATATCCGTTTGGAAAGCGGGAAATAAACTCATCTGCCTGCGCCAGCTTACATGCTTCTATGAGCTCCTCGTCCGCAGCCTCCTGATTTCCCCATCTCAGATTTTCCTTGATTGTTCCTGAAAACAACACATTTTTCTGCAAAACTACCGCCACCTGGTTCCTCAGGGACTCCAGATCGTAGTCCCGCACGTCAAGTCCTCCCACCTTTACAGTGCCTTCGGTAGCGTCATACAGCCTGGAAATAAGCTGAATCAGAGATGATTTCGAAGAACCTGTGCCTCCGATAATGCCAATCGTCTCACCTGACCTGATATGCAGGTCAATATCCGCCAGCGCCATTTTCTGCGCTTTAGCCGAATATTTAAAGCTTACCCCGTCAAAATCAATGGAACCGTCCTTTACTTCACAGACCGGTTCTGCAGGATTTTTCATGCTGCTCTCCTCCCTCAGCACTTCCACGATACGCTGCGCCGACTCGTTTGCCATCGTAATCATCACAAATACCATAGAAAGCATCATTAAGCTGCTCAAAATCTGGAAGCTATATGTAAGCATCGCAGAAAACTGTCCCACATCCAGCGCCAGCCCTTTTGTTGTGATAATCGTATAAGAGCCAAAAAATAATACAAACACCATCACGGTATAAAGGCAGAACTGCATCAGCGGATTGTTAAACGCCAATATCCTCTCCGCTTTCGTAAACTGAACGCACACATCCCCTGCTGCTCCGCTGAACTTCTGCTTCTCATATTCTTCTCTCACATAAGATTTAACCACACGCATTCCTTTCACGTTTTCCTGAATCGAGCTATTCAGATTATCATACATCTTAAATCCCTTCCGGAACAGCGGCATAACCAGCCGCGCTATCGCAAAAAGCCCTGCCCCCAGCACCGGAACTACCAGCGCAAAGATTACCGCCATCTTGCCTCCCATGATAAACGCCATCACCAGAGAAAAAACCAGCATCAGCGGACATCGGATAGCGATACGCACAATCATCATATAAGCCTGCTGCACATTCGTAATGTCCGTAGTCAGCCGGGTTACCAGAGACGACGTCGAAAATTTGTCAATGTTCTCAAAAGAATAAGTCTGTATCTGATAATACATATCTTTCCTCAGATTTCTCGCAAATCCGCAGGAAGCGGTTGCCGCATAGGCGCCTGCTGCCGCGCCGCATGCCAGGGAAAGCCCCGCCATCACAATCAGAACAGCTCCGTAGCCTGCAATAACTCCCAGTCCGCACCCCGCCTTAATCTCATTGACAAGCTGCGCAATGATAAAGGGGATGATACACTCCAGCACGACTTCCAGTGAAACAAATACCGGAGCCTTAACTGATGCTGCCTTAAATTCTCGGATAGATTTCGAAAGTTCCTTCAACATTTTGTTTACCCCTCCTTTTTATAATAAAATTTCGTATCCTTTACGATTCCATCCCGCAGGAATCCGGAGAAAATTTCCTATGAGATGAAAAAGAGTAAACCCATAACCGGGTTTACACTATATAATAGGTAACGCTTGGTTTACCATAACATGTCAAATTTTAAAAGTCAAGTGCGGCTTCGCGAAATTCTGCATAATACCAAAAGGTTCCATTTAGACCACTTCGTTTATGAAAACCGGCCCACAAGTGCGGATATTTTCCCATGCCCCTACAGCCTCCTCTGAGATTCCGGGCGGCCGCTCCCCGAATGACAACGCTGTGAATTCACCTATAGAAAGGGTAAACTCTGGCGCTTTGCCATTACACTTTTCCAGATTTCCTCCCGTCCGGTCGCCATAGAATCTATAGATTCCTGTATTCTGCGGCAGCAGATCATCCGTCAGCCCGAAAACAAATTCGGCTGGTTTATCACATGCAAGGCACGGCGCAAACCGCTCCGGATTTACAATCCTTCCCATAATCATAGGTTTCCTCTCCTGAGCTTCCATCAAATCCTCTGAAAACCCATGAAACGATACCTGCCCGCCCTCCTTTAAATAATGCGCCAGAGCCGGCAGGACAAATGTCTCGCATCCCTCTTCCACTACAAGCTCGCGCACTTCTGCCCCCTCTTCAAACGCCGTAAAAAAATATCCCCTGATTCTGCCCCGGCTGCATAGCAGCGCCACATCGCCTCCCTGACACTTCTGTTCCTCCAACAGTGTTTCAAAATACTCCTCTGTATGGAAAGCAAATGTCCTGTAATTCCGCTTTAAATAGGCATTTGAAAATTCTGCCAGGGACGGAATATCCTGTTTCCCGGCTTTCCGGCATTCCAGGCACGGCTGCCCCAAAAAATCTTTGACATAAATCTCTCCCCGGTTCTGACGATAAATAAACACAAAGTCAAAAGGCCGATAAAGCTTTTCATCTGCCGGCATCAGAAATGCAAAAGGTTCCCCTATACGCCGCATATCCTCCAGCGCCGTTTCCATCAGGCGGCGCATCATCCCCTGTCTGCGGTACTTCTCATCTGTAGCTACCGCCACGATATATTCCCCAAAAACGTCTCTTGTCCCCAGGCGCATCAGATACGGATTCAAGTGCAGCATAGACAGCGCCTCCCCATCCTTCCCCTCCGCCACATATATCCTGTTTTCCCTGACTTTATACCGATAGTAATACTCCACAAATTCCGTACTGTCCTCTTGAAATACCCTCTGATACAGGCTTTTTGTTTTTTCATTTTCTGCCGCGTCCAGCAGCCTTACCTCATACTCCATACTCTGCTCCAAGCTCCAGGCAAACTGCCTGTACCTTCCTTTCTTCTAGCATTGCCCTTCATCTTTTCTGCCGCATCCCCCCCGGCAGTTCCCGCATCCGCCTGCCATCCTGTCGTCTGCCACTTTGTCTAACAGGGAAACCAGAGCGCAGACAGCCTGCGCAGAAATTCCTTCCCCCACTCCTGTAAATCCCAGCCCTTCCTCCGTCGTGGCTTTGATATTCACTCTGTCTGGCTCAATCTGCAGCGCTGCTGCCACATTATGTTCCATCCCTTCTATATAAGGACGAAGTTTAGGACGCTGGGCAATGATTGTCGCATCAATATTTTCAACCACATAATTCTTTTCTTCCAAAAGCTCCCCTACATGACGCAGCAGCCCTATGCTGGAAACTCCTTCATACGCCGGGTCTGTATCCGGGAAATGCTTTCCGATATCTCCCAGGGCTGCCGCCCCCAGAAGTGCGTCCATAATCGCATGTACCGCTACATCCGCATCTGAATGTCCCAACAGCCCCCTCTCATAAGGAATTTCTACCCCCCCAAGAACCAGCTTTCTTCCCTCCACTAACTTGTGTACATCATATCCCATTCCTACGCGCATACTTTCCTCCTTCTTTGACATCTTAAAATCATACTATTAATATACCACGATTTTCCCATTTTAAAAAGGATAGGCAGAACACAAAAAAAACGCCGCAAAATGTTTTACCAACATCCTGCGGCGGTCTTGTATGTTCTTATTCTTACTCGGCTGCTTCTGTTGTTGCTGCTTCTGTTGTTGCTGCCTCTGTCGGCGCTTCTGTAGCAGCTGCCTCTGTTGCTGCCTCTGTTGCTGCCTCTGTGCCCGGTGCATTTGTTTCTGCTGCATCTTTTCCACATCCTGTCACCAGCGCTCCTGCTAATACTGCCATTGCCATAAATCCCATTACTTTTTTCATCATAATATTTATCCTCCTCTTAAAACTGAGATACCCGATGTCCTTCGTATCTCTTTCTTAATTACTTACGCGGATTATCTTAGCACATGAAACATGGCTTTTTCTTCCTTTTTCATTAATAAATTCTGAATGTTTTCTGACGATGTTCATATTTTATTAAGATTTTTTATGTTCTATTTCTCCGAAGCCTTTACTGTTAAAAATACAAAAAATCTCAAAATGCTGAATATTCAACACTTTGAGATTTCTCCAGTAGCGGAAGGGAGACTTGAACTCTCGACACTACGGGTATGAACCGTATGCTCTAGCCAGCTGAGCTATTCCGCCATATATTTTATTGAAATGGGGCCTATAGGGCTCGAACCTATGACCCTCTGCTTGTAAGGCAGATGCTCTCCCAGCTGAGCTAAGACCCCATTCTGTACAGCCTGTCTTGCGACTGCTTCGCTATTATACTATGGTTTTCCGGTAAAAGTCAACCCCTTTTTTTATTTTTTTCATTCTTATTTTTTCATTGACTATTCGCACTGATATGGATATAATACAACTTGTGAAAGAAATATTCTTTATTCTGGAGAGTTATCGAAGTGGTCATAACGAGCTGCACTCGAAATGCAGTTGTCCTTTACTGGGCACGTGGGTTCGAATCCCACACTCTCCGTAAAACCCCACAGGCAGTTTACCGCCTGTGGGGTTTTCCATTTCCGCGGGCAATGAGCTAAGCGCCGCGCTTGCAGCAGGGTATTTAACTACGCATACATCATTCCCGCGAGTTTTTGCAGTGCGTTATCACGGACAATACATTCCCCATGCTCCTGTATAAATGCCCGCTGGTTCGGGCTGACAGCTTCCACATTTGTAAACTCGGAAAGCTTCACGGTACACCAGGTAAGCTGTTTATCATCTTTCCTCTCCGGCTGCATAATCAAAAAATAACTGCCCTCAAACTTATACAGCTCATTTTTCAACTCTATCTCCCTGGCAAGAAGCCTCGACGCATCAAGCACCTCATCCAGACTCCCAAACTCTCCTATCAGATATGGCGTTTCAGGAATGTATTCCTTCTTTGTTATGGAAAAGGTAATTTTCTCTTCATCTAATTCTTTCAGGCGGCAGTTCAATATATACCCGTCCACCTGAAAGCTCAAATCCTGCTCTGCCAGGCGGATGGCCTCCCGGAACATCTCTTTCACTTTGGGAGTCCCCGTCACAAAATCAGAAAGGCTTATCTGGTTCTGAATCAAATCTTCTTTATACAGCGACCACAGTATCTGGTTATCATTTATTTTTTCAAGTTTCATTGCCATCCCCCCTTCTTCGCCGCATCCTTCTATCTGTTCTACAATGACTATAACGTATTTCTGCTTAATTTTCAACACCCAGTTTCTGCCGAAATATCCTATATTTATATTTTATCCGAATCTGCTGAAAAATGGAACCACATTTTCATTGCAACGATAACTTTTATCAGATATACTGTTAGCATAACTTTGCAAAATTACACGGCGGCAGAGCCGCGCATACGATGTGGGGGGATTTCAGATGGACGAAACGGCACGCATGAAAAAATTAATACAAGCCCACCGGCAAAAAAAACGAAAGCGGAATATTATGATTTTCTGTCTGCTATGCGGCGCTCTTCTTACGGCAGGTACTGCGCTTTATCTGACCCGCGCTTCCTGGCTGCCATCTTCTGCACCTGAAGAAGCCGCCGCAGTTCCACAAGCGCTGGAAACGGATGTCTCATCGCCGCAGGCAGCGTCGGCTGCCCGGCTCAGAAATCTAAACACCCAGATTACCATCAGCCTGGTCGGAGACTGCACGCTGGGGACAGATGAAGCTTTTGCCTACGACACCAGCCTGAACGCCTACCAGCTCTACCGTGGCAGCGACTATTTTCTACAGAATGTCAAAACCATTTTTGCAGAAGATGACCTTACTATCATCAACATGGAAGGACCTCTCACAGAATCCACGGAAAGAAACGGTGAAAAATTTGCCTTCAAAGGAGCCCCCGGGTTCGTAGATATCCTCTCCGGCTCCTCTGTGGAAGCTGCCAATCTGGCAAACAATCACAGCCATGACTACGGAGAGCAGGGATTTGAAGATACAAAACGCATCCTGTCAGACGCTGGAATTACTGCTTTCGGTTACGATGAAACCGCCCTTATCACAATCAAAGGTATCAAAATCGGGCTTGTGGGCATTTACGAACTGCACGACCATCTGGAGCGCGCCCGGCAGCTCAAAGATAACATCGCAAAGGTAAAGCAGGAAGGCGCCGACTTAATTATTACAATTTTTCACTGGGGAAATGAACGGGAAACTATACCAGACTCCAATCAGATGGCACTTGGGCATATCGCTATTGACTACGGCGCTGATTTAGTTGCAGGCCATCACCCGCACGTACTTCAGGGCATAGAGGAATACCGTGGAAAATATATTGTCTACAGCCTGGGAAACTTCTGCTTTGGGGGAAATAGCGCCCCCGACGATATGGACACTATGATTTTCCAGCAGACCTTCACCATCCAAAGCGGCGAAGTCCTGACAGACGAAAATATCACCCTCATCCCTTGCAGCATCTCTTCCGAAACCGGGTTTAACAATTATCAGCCTACACCCGTCGAAGGCAGTGAAGCGGAGCGGATTCTTCAGAAAATAGATGAGCGAAGCGCTCAGATAAATGCCGAATGACCAGGTTCGGCATTTTCTTATAGATTTAAAAACAGGGATGCCGCCGCATCCCTGTTTTTTCTAACTAATTCAATAAAACCAATGTGCTCCTATCTTCGTCCCTTTGCCTGCACTCGTATTGAAATACAATGCTCCCGGAACAGGATTTTCACCGTTCAACGCCGCCTGTGCCGCTTCGTAGCAGTCGCTGGGCGCGCCGCCTGCCAGTATCTGGTCAAGCCATCCGCTTCCTGCGGGCGAGAACTGTCCGCTCTGGTAAATAACCTCACGGATGCTTCCCGGATAGGAACCGCTGGCTATACGGTTCATGACTACTGCCCCTACCGCTACTTTTCCTTCCCGTGACTGATTTCCGGCCTCACAGTAAATCAACGCCGCCAGCAGGGAGACGTCATCCGCGCTTGCTGTAGTAACCGTTTCTTCAGATGCAGCCGCCTCTGTCCCTGCATCTGCTGTAGGAACATTTGAACCGCTCGTCTGTGTACCGGAAACTGCATCTCCCGACACATCCGCTGTACCCGATGTTTCTGTATAAGAATCATCCGCATCGCCATACGATTCTGACGAACCGCTGTCCTCACTGCTGTATGTTCCTGCTGTACCGTTATTTGACGCATCATATGTCTCTGGTGCGCTGCTATCTGTACTGTCCGAATCCCCTGTCCATGCCGCGCTTCCTTCCGCATATTCCGGCTGCCAGCTTGCTGCCGTATAAGTTCCGTCGCTCTCCCCGTATGCCGTATCCAGCGGAATCGCTTTTTCTAAAATCGTAGTTTTCTGTACGTCCTCTGCCGGAACATACGCTACCGTCGCATCATCCATCTGGACTGCGTACCACGCGCCTTCCTGATTCAGCAGCGTATACTCGCTTCCGCCTTTTGCTTTATTCAAGATAGCAGAACAACAGTCCGGGCTGGCAAACATATTCACATTATCCCAGGATATCTCTACTCCCGGCGTCCCATACACGCCTGCAATCTTTTTTGCTTCATCCCCATAGGCCAGAAACTCATCCTTTATGTAACCTTCCACGCCGCCAGAGATGATATGTGTCCATTCTGTCCCTCTCTCAATCACCTCTGCCGTAGCCGCTTTCGGAAGATACCCTACCACCGCGCTCTCCGTAGAGGCATTTGCCCTGATATTCACCTGGGTGTCAACATTTGCCACCGCAGTAAAGCTCCATTTCGCATCGTCTATTCCTGTGTTCGGCGCAGCGAAAACTGCGGCAGATGAAAACATCGAAAGCGCCGCTACTGACATAGCGCAACCGAGAACAGGTTTCATTTTACCTTTCATCCAAACCTCCTCGTAACCGATTCCTGAGAAAAAAATTTCGCATCTGTTACTTTTTTCTTCTCATTTGTTACATATTTGTTAAGTTTGTTACGGTTGCATTATATATTAATTACGTCAGCTTGTCAAGCAGAAATAATACGGCGCTTCATTTTATCTGGCTTCCATAAAAAATGTCCTTCCCAAATTTTTCTATATAGCGCAGATTCTGAACCTCTTTTAAATTTCTGCATCGATAAAATGCCCTTTCCTGAATAGTCTTACAGGACTTTGGCAGAATAACTTTTTTTACTTTGCTGTATGCAAAGGCCCGGTTATAAATAACCTGCACCCCTTTCGGCACACGATAAGTCCCTTTAATCGATGGAACTGCATATAAAATCCGCCCGTCTTTTGAAAGAAGGGAACCCTTTTTTGATTGAAAACGGGCGTTCCGCCTATCTACAACAATTTCTTTTAGATTTGTAAAATTCGTAAACGTCCCCTGTTCAACCTGCCTCACAGTTTTAGGAATAATTACCCTCACAGTTTTTGTATTTTTCCTGCATTTATAAGCATCTGTAGCCGGGGATGCATCCAGGGTATCCGGATAACAATTTCCGCTGATTTCCGTTACCGTATAGCTCTTACTGCCAATCATGACGCTTTCAGGTACTCTGATAATCTTTGCAGAGTTTTTCAGCTTTGCGCCCACACTTCTTCTTTTTCCTGAAGACTCCTGAATATAATACTCAATCCCATTCTCGGATTTATCGGGAGCTTTAAACTTCGCCTGTCCCTGAATGGGAAGCATTAGAAAAAACATTGTGCAGAATACCGATACGCAGTATATAACTTGTTTAAAATATTTCATCATATTTCTCCTCTTGGCTTATTATTTTAATTATAGCATTTTTTCTTTGTTTCAATAACCAGCAATCAAAGATATACAAATGAAATTCTTCTTTGTACTTTTCTATTATTTCCTCCTTGGTTGCTGAACAAAGAGGTTCATATTTATCTGTCATAAATGTATAAAATCGTTTTTTATACTATTACTGACCTTTTTATTCACTATATGCTGAAAAACCGCTTTATAAATTTTCTGACGCTCTATCCCTTTATTATATTCTGCTTCTCCATATAGATGAACTCCATGCTTATAAATTTCAGGAAAATCACTCTTAAATTCCAAAACAGCATTCCTTAACTCTTCATCAGTAAATTTAATCCCCAAACCTTCAGCCTGCGTAAGAACCACTTGTTCATCAATTAAATCATTTAATATTTCCCTATATGAGTACTCCCCTGCTGCCTGCTCATAGAATCTCTATATTATAGGCATATATATTTTCCCCATTTACTATTGCAACAACATCTTTACCTCCATATCTTATATCGCCCACATGAAACACAAGCCAAACTCCCCCTATACCAATCAGGATAAATATAGAAGCTCTCAAAATCCTATTACTATATTCTTTCATAATTTATATCTCTTTATATTTTTAATACCATTCCCTACGAAAACACCACCAATCCCCATGAACACCACACACTTTATTTAAATATCCAAAACCCGATGCCTTCATAACGCAAGCTTTATTGCAATGATCTAAATTATACGTATGTCCTATCTCATGCTGAACAGTTTCAACTTCTGATTTATACGTAGATGGAAATATCAAAACTCTTGGTCCACCTTCAATTTTTCCTTTATATGCAATTCCAGCAGTATCCTTTGGTTTTCTCCCTGATAATCCTACAATCATATCAATTCCATTCCCTACTTTATAATGACTAATAAAATCATCAAGTAACTTTTCGGGGTTTGTTGTGGATGCTGAAGTGAATGCAACTCCTTCTTTTACGACAAATTTTATACCTATAAAATCATACAAATATGTTGTAGCCTCCTTTACAGTCCTTTTAGCTCTTATTTCCCAGTCACTACTGTGCGCTTTTCTATACTGTGCATCGCACATGGTTTTTACATTCACTATTATAGAAGTTGCCCTCAGCCCCTGCGAAACATCTATATTGTCTTCTGGTTCTTCATCCAATACTATATTATCATATATGCTTCTTACAAATTCATCTTCAGATGTAAACTGCTTTCTCCCAATTGAGGGCATTGTCCTGGAAGATACGGAAATTGTTTTATCACAAAGATTCCCTGCAATAACTGTCATCAATGTCAAAGCAACCATACCCCATTTTTTTCATATTCCTTCATCCCTTTTCATTTATTTTTATATATGATTATTTATTTAATTTACAGTATACATATATATAAATATAAAGTCAATGATTTACATCTATTTTTTCAAAAACGTAAAAAAGCGCCGGCTTATACCTCTGTCGGCGCAATAGCAATGTAATGAAAATCTAAAAAACAAACTTTACTCAGATACTTAAATTCTCCTCTTCAATCTCAAACACACATCTCTCATATGCATTAATCACCTGTGTCGTCCCATACTTATCATATCTCTTCTGCCGGATTCCATAATTCATATGCATATGCCCGTGGATAAAAAATTTCGGCTTATACTTGTCCATCAGCGTTTTGAATATGCGGAATCCCTGATGCGGAAGGTCGCGTCCGTCATTGAGCTGATATGCCGGGGCATGGGTGAGAAGGATGTCAAAGCCCCCCTTGCGGAGCAGGGAAAAACGCAGCTTCCGTACCCGGCGCGCCATTTCCCTGTCAGTATACTGATGTTTCCCCGGACGGTAGCGCATCGAACCGCCAAGCCCCAAAATCCTGACCCCATTGTACACAAAAATCTTGTCCTCAATGCAGGTGCATCCCTCCGGCGGGTCTTGCTCGTACTTATCATCGTGATTTCCGTGAACATAAAGTACCGGAACTGTAGCGAGCGTAACGAGGAAAGACAGATATTTCGGATTTAAATCTCCAGCCGAAAGTATTAAGTCAATTCCCTCCAGCTTTCCTTCCTCATAATAATCCCACAAATATTTTGATTCTTCATCCGCAACTGCCAATATCTTCATCGGATACTACCTTCCACCAATCCCTGAAGCGAAACCACTGCTTTGGCCTTTTCCACCAGGGCATCTTTCTGTGGAATTGAACCTATAACATTTTCCGCAAGCCAGTCCATTGTTATGATTTCCTCCGGACTCAATGCCTTCCCGGCGTCTTTCTGCACGATGCCCTGCTGAGAATAGAGTATCCCGGAAAACGGGTTAAACTCACCGGAACAAATCGTTTTTTTCAAAAGTTCTATCAGGCGCGCCGTACCGATCGGAAGATGCTGGGAACAGATGACATCCACGATTCCCGCCGACATGCCCCACCAGTAATTCAGCCCTTTTGTTTCATTAGATGCATCATCATACTTCCATGATCCATCCATAATATTCCATATCATCTTTTCGTAAAATTTTCCCCAGTGCCATACCGGCATCGCCAGGCTCCACGGGCCATTTTCCCCCATCCGGTACAGCCCAAACTGACGGTTCGCACTGTCTGGTGCAATCATATCGCGCCCTGATATATAACGGATACCCTTTTGGGCAAAACTCTGCTCCACATCATGATTTTTCAGCGTAGACCATTCCAGGTAAATCTTCGCCCGGGGATTTACCATTTTTGCACCTAACGCAAACGCATTGATGCTTGCCGCCATTCCGAAAATCGGATAATTTGCTATATATCCTATTTTTCCGTTCTCAGACAACGCCCCTGCAATGGCTCCCATCAAAAATTTGGGTTCATACATACGTCCGTAATATGTCCGGATATGCCTATGTGACGTATTTAAAGAACAGTTCAGGATTTTCACCTCCGGATGCTCTATTGCCGCTTTAAGGCTTGCCTTTAAAAATATCGGTGACGTGGTAAAAATCAGATTGCTGCCATTCTGAACCGCGGCTTCCAAAAGCTCTTCCGCATTTTCCTCTGAGCCGTTGTCATAACACGCTGTGCTGACCTGGTCCGAAAACATTTGCTGCAAATGCAGCCTGCCCAGCTCATGAGCATATGTCCATGCCGAAGTTTCCGCCGTTTCTTCATGGATAAACGCCACCTTCTGCTTCGGCACGCTAATCGGAAACAAGCGCTCAAAAATATTTTTTTTAATATCTTTCTCATCCGCAGGATCCATCTGAAGTTCGAGGGATTGTTCCGTGCGCAGCAGCTTGAATTCATCCCAGGATTTGGCAAGCTTTTCTTTCAGTTCGGCCGCCGTCATATTCTTTATCACTTCATAGCCATACAAACCGATAAAAGACAAAAATGCATCTCCAGGCAGAACTTCAAGCTTCTTTCCTCCGCGCGCCTCAAATTCTGCACTAAATCGGGTGTAAGCAGAACTAAAATCGAGCTTATCATCATCGCTCCATTCCTCGTCCGGCCGCTTTCCCAACAGATACTGTAGCTTTGCAAAACTTCCCGGCTGTGAAAACCAGATGTAATTTACTCCTGACAAATGGTAAAAATCCATAAATTCATAGTAAATCCGTGTTTCCTTATCCTCTGAATGAGGCGGAATAATACGGGTTACTGTTCCAAGCACCGAAACTGCACCCACAAATTTCAGAACACTGACACGCTTATTTCCTTCCTCAATATAAAAACGGTTCATAAATTCATAAGCCTTCACAGGCTCCCGGATTCCTTCATCCAGATGCGCCTGATACAGCGCCATCCATTTTGCAGCAAACTCTGTATCTGCTTTCAGCAGCGGATAAAATCCCTTGCTGAACGCGGCGCTCCGCGCAGCGCTTTTCGTGCCCACAATCTGTTCCGCCGGAATCTGAACAAGCCCCAGGGGAATTCCCCCTGAGGCAGTTATATTTCTTTCCTTTAAAATGTCGTCCAGGACAGCTGGGGATCCCCCTTCTTTCTTCCCCATCCGATATGCTTTTTCATAATCCACAAGTGCTTCCGATGCTGCCGCCATTTTCCTACCTCCCTGCCGCCATATATTACCTCTATTATATCAAATCAGCGCTTTCTTTTCCATGACATTTCCCTGAAATATTCTCTAAAGCCCACGCTTCTTCAATACACGGCGCTCCAGATTTGAAAAGACAGCTTTGTCTACAAGCACCCCTACCAAAATGATGACCAGCATTACCCCGGTCACCTGATTAATATCCGCCAGGTCACGCCCGGACATCAGCGTATAGCCCAGTCCTACGTATGCAGACATAACCTCTCCAGACATCAGAGCTCTCCACGCAAAAGACCAGGACTGTTTCAGCCCTGCCAGGACTCCCGGAAGCGCCGCCGGCCAGATGACGCTCAAATAAAGCTGGCGCTTTCCGGCTCCCATCGTCTGCGCTGCCTTAATATAAATGGGAGGAACCGTCCGAATAGCATTTTCTATCGCCAAAGACACACTAAACGTAGAACCGATAACAATTACGAACAAAATAGACGCTTCGCCAAGCCCGAACCACAGAATAGCAAAAGGAACCCAGCATACGCTCGGCAGGGACTGGACGCCATTCAGGAAAGGTTTCAGGTTACGGTTAAAATAATCTGAAGATGAAATTAAAATCCCCAGCAGCGTACCCACAACAAGGGAAATAACAAATCCCAAAACCACACGGCGCAGGCTGTATGCCGTCGCTTTCCAAAGCGTCCCGTTTCCCAGCATTTTCCCCAGGCTTTCCACTACGCCCAGAGGTGAAGGCATCGCATAGGATTTCCACCATCCCAACACACCGGTGCCCAAAGTGTAGATAATCTGCCAGGCAAGAAGCAGCAGCATGGCAAACAATATGCTGCTAAGCCATTTTTTCATGGTCATATTCTTCTTTTGCAAATTTCTCCACCTCCCTCTCTACACAGCTCAAAATATTATGGCGTACTTCTAAGAATTCTACAGCATCATTGCGTCTAGGCCTCGGCAGCCCTACCTGAAAAATTTCTTTAATGCAGCCCGGGTTATCAGACAGCACTACGATACGATCTGCCAAAAACACTGCTTCCTCCACACTATGGGTCACAAAAATCACTGTTTTCCCCGTCTCTTCCCAGATGCGTTCCAAATCCGTCCTGAGCTTATTTGTTGTCTGCTTATCCAAAGCCGAAAACGGCTCATCCATCAAAAGTACCGGCCCATCCAGGCAGAGAGAACGCGCCAGAGCCGTCCGCTGACGCATACCGCCGGAAATCTCATGCACGCTATATTCCCGAAATTCCCAAAGCTGCACCATTTTCAGATAATGCTCTGCCCTACGGTTCTGCTCCTCTTTCGGAACCCCCATCATTTTCATGCCAAATTTCACATTTTCCATCACATTTAACCACGGGAACAGCGCATGTTCCTGGAACATCACCACTCTGTCTGCCCCCGGAGCCGTAATCTTCTTCTCATCCAGGAAAATCTCTCCATCCGTCGGAAAGTCCAGCCCTGCAATAATATTCAGCAGCGTCGATTTCCCGCAGCCCGAAGGCCCTACGACACAGATGAATTCTCCCTGTTCAACCGAAAGCGAAATATCTTTTAATGTTTCCTTCATGGAACCCTCAAATGTCCGGCTCACATTTTTAATCTCCAAAGCCATTTCAAATCTCCCCTCTACTCCCCAATATCCGCCGCTATCTGCTCGGAAAGCGCAGTATTTATAAAGCCGTCTTCGGGAAGTGCACTGATAAATCCCTGCTCATAAGAAGTATCCGCAAACTTGTACAGCGCTTCTTGATTTAACGACGTAGTGACGTTCGTCCTGGAAAATGCCCCAAGTACCGTCTCTTTCTCATAAGCATGCCCCGTCAACGCTTCAAGCTCTGAAATCATCGCATCCGCAGAACTTTCCAAATTATTATTAATCTCGTTTGTTACTTCTTGGTGCGCTTTGAGAAACTCTTCCACTACTTCCGGATGCTCTTCCATATATTCATTTCTCACTACCACTACTGCTACCGGATAATCGCCGTTCAGATAAATATCCTGATAATCCAGAAGCAGATCCACATTATCCGAAGCGGTCAGAATTGTCCCCCAAGGCTCCGGAACCAGTGCGGCGTCAACTGTCCCCTGGTCAAACATATTCTGGAGATTTGCGTTTTCCACTGCGACCACCTCTACGGTTCCCCCTGCGGAAACAGGTGCAAGCTGATTTTCTGAAAGAAGATTCAGAAGGCATAGATGCTGCGTATTCCCAATCTGCGGAATCGCCACGGTCTTTCCCGCTAAATCCGAAACTGATTCGATATCTGAAGTAGAGCCTTTCACCAGCACCGCACCCGCGTCTGCAGCGTTGGCAATTACCGTCACATCCCCCTCCGATTTCACATTTCCATTAATCGCCGGAACCGGCCCAATATATCCGATATCTACCTCGCCTGCAAAAATCGCTTCTACTTCAGAAGAACCTGCCGTAAATGTATTCCATGTCACTTCATACTCATCCCCAAGCTTCTTCTCCAGGATATTTTGGTTCTTCATAACCAGAGCCTGTGCATGAGTAATATTAGGAAAACATGCCATCCTAAGT
The DNA here is from genome assembly GCF_943193015.1 of Hominisplanchenecus murintestinalis. Taxonomy (NCBI): domain Bacteria; kingdom Bacillati; phylum Bacillota; class Clostridia; order Lachnospirales; family Lachnospiraceae; genus Hominisplanchenecus; species Hominisplanchenecus murintestinalis. The sequence continues at coordinate 7,991 of NZ_CALPCM010000024.1, read as the reverse complement.
TGTGTTCCGTCCCCTTTCCCAGAACCGCATCCCGCCAGCATAACAGCTGCACCCAGCACCAAGAAAACGTTTGCTCTATGTTTTTTCATAAATATTCCTCCGTTTTTCCTTGTGTTTTGATTCGCCTTTCTCTATAATGTATATCATATATACAAAATTATTCACATTCAAGGAGATTTTAAGCAAACGTTTTCTCACAAAGCATGATTTTTTAAACGCAACAGCATCAAACACCAATGCAAATCCAAGGAGGGTTTTTATGTCTCTAAAAAAAATTGCCGAAATGACCGGAGTATCTGTCTCTACCGTCTCCCGCGTGCTGAACAACAAAGAGTACAACTGCGCCTCCCCTGAACTGAAAAACCGAATCTGGGAAGCGGCAGAAAAAATCCACTATGTGCCAAACGAAAATGCCCGCAGCCTTCAGCGCGGAAACCGCAGGCTGCTTCCAGCCCCCAGACGCAGGCTGGCTATTATTCTCGGCCGTTTTGATTCTTTAAAAAAAGACCCCTTTTTTTCTGAACTTTTCCGCAGCGTAGAACAGGAAATTTTTGCAAATGAATGCATCATCTCAGCCTTTCTCACCGCTGCTGAACTGTATAGAAAAGAGCTTCCCTCCGCAGACGGTTTCATAATCTTCGGGCGAAGCTCTGAGAGCCTGCTGAAACATATCCAGAAAATCACCAAAAACATCATCGCTATTGACCGCAACCCTACTGCTTTCGAGATTGACGAGGTCGTATGCGACGGCAAAGAAGCCGCCGTCCTTGCCATGGAATACTTAATCGGCAAAGGGCACGAAAAAATAGGCTACATCGGGGACTGCTCCTACGAAGCCCGTTATGTAGGGTACTGCGACTCCCTCATCCGGCATAAGCTTCCCCTGGACTACTCTGCCATCCGCCCCACAGACCAGACCAGCCGCAGCGGTCACGAAGCAATGAAAAAGCTGCTGGCGCAAGGCGGCCTTTCCGCCGTGCTCTGTGCAAACGACGCCACTGCCCTGGGCGCTATGCAGGCATTCCAAGACTTCCCCGCGCCTCCCATAGACCTGATTTCCATCGACAATATCCAGGCAGCCGAAGAAGTTTCCCCTCTTCTCACCACTGTCAACATCCCTAAAGAAGATATGGGAAAAATGGCGGTAAAAATCCTGCTCGACCGCATAGACCGCGGACATACCGAAACTATGCGGATTGTGTTTCCGCCAAGGCTTGTGAGGAGGGAAAGCTGTTAATAACCAGGGGGAGAGTAAAAAACTCTCCCCCCTTGCATTCCCTTACACAAACCGATTTTCTTTCTCATCGTAATGATAATCTATCGCCTCCATCTGCCGCACCAGCTGTTCCCGGTTCATGCCCCGGCAGGTGCAGAGCATCTCCAGCGAATCATAATGATCCCGCAGCAGTGTATTTACATAGCTCAAGAGTATCATAGGGTCTTTTGGTATCATCTTTTCCCTCCTATTTTCTCACAGCCGCCGGCCTTCCGTTCAGAATGTCAATGAGAACCGTATCATCCGCACGGACTTCTCCTGAGAGTATCAGCCGCGCCGCGAGCGTCTCCACATGTTTCTGTAGAAAACGTTTCAGCGGCCTTGCCCCGTAAGCCGGGTCATAACCTCCTTCTATCATATATGCTTTTGCAGTCTCCGTCAACTCTAAGGAAATCTCCTGGGCAGCCAGACGTTTATTCAAATCTTTCATCATCAGATCCACGATGATTCCAATGTTCGCTTTTGTGAGCGGTTTGAACATAATTGTCTCATCCAGGCGGTTCAGGAATTCAGGCCGGAAATGATTTCTCAAATCTTCCATCACCAGCTTTTCCGCCCCCTCGTCAATTTCCCCATCTTCGCCGATTCCTTCAAGAAGATAGGCGGAACCGATATTGGAAGTCATAATCAAGATCGTATTCTTAAAGTCCACCGTCCTTCCCTGGGAATCCGTGATGCGTCCGTCATCCAAAACCTGGAGCAGCACATTGAATACGTCAGGGTGGGCTTTCTCAATCTCATCAAACAACACGACAGAATAAGGCTTCCTGCGGACTGCTTCTGTAAGCTGTCCGCCCTCCTCATATCCCACGTATCCCGGAGGCGCCCCAATCAGCCTGGACACAGAATATTTCTCCATATACTCGCTCATATCAATACGCACCATATTCTGTTCATCGTCAAACAGGCTCGCCGCCAGCGCTTTGGCAAGCTCAGTCTTTCCAACTCCGGTCGGTCCCAGGAATAGGAAAGAACCGATAGGCTTTGTCGGGTCTTTAATACCCGCTTTCGAGCGGAGGATGGCTTCTGTCACTTTCGTCACCCCGTCGTCCTGGCCGACAACCCGTCTGTGCAGTTCATCGTCAAGGTGCAGGATTTTACTCCTCTCACCTTCTGTCAGCTTCGCTACCGGAATTCCCGTCCATCTCGAAATAATCCTGGCAATCTCCTCGTCTGTGACGCTCTCATGAACAAGAGATAAATCCTGGCTTTTTACTTTTTCTTCCTCTATGGCAAGCTGCTGCTGCAGTTTTGGCAGCTCCCCATACTGGAGCTCCGCCGCCCGGTTCAAATCATAATTCCGCTGAGCCTTTTCAATCTCTTTATTCATATTTTCAATCTGCTCACGCAGCTTCGAGAGATTTTCCACGGAATGTTTTTCATTGTCCCACTGTGCTTTTCTGGCGTTAAACACATCCCTCTGTTCTGCCAGCTCCCGCTGCAACGCCTCCAGCCTGTCCTGGCTGAGTTTATCTGTCTCTTTTTTCAGAGCCGCCTCTTCAATTTCCATCTGCATAATACGTCTCTGCAGTTCATCCAGCTCTGTAGGCATGGAATCCAGCTCCGTCTTAATCAGCGCGCACGCCTCATCCACCAGGTCAATCGCTTTATCCGGCAGGAAACGGTCGGAAATATAGCGGTGCGACAGCGTTGCCGCCGCTACCAGCGCGCCGTCCGTAATTTTCACGCCATGATAAACCTCATACCGTTCTTTCAGCCCTCTGAGAATGGAAATCGTGTCTTCCACAGACGGTTCATCCACCATGACCGGCTGGAAACGCCTCTCCAGGGCGGCGTCTTTCTCAATATACTGACGGTATTCGTCCAGAGTAGTCGCACCGATACAGTGCAGCTCTCCCCGCGCCAGCATAGGCTTTAGCATATTTCCGGCATCCATCGCGCCTTCCGTTTTTCCCGCCCCTACAATCAAGTGCAGTTCATCAATAAATAAAATGATTTCACCTTCACTTTTTCTGACTTCCTCCAGGACTGCCTTCAGACGTTCTTCAAATTCTCCCCGGTACTTCGCGCCGGCCACCAGAGCGCCCATGTCCAAAGCAAAAATCTTCTTATTTTTCAGTCCTTCCGGTACATCCCCGCGAACAATACGCTGCGCAAGCCCTTCCACGGCAGCAGTTTTTCCCACTCCCGGTTCTCCAATCAGTACCGGATTGTTTTTTGTCTTTCTTGATAAAATACGGATAACATTCCGGATTTCCGAATCACGCCCGATAACCGGATCCAGTTTCTGGTTTCTCGCCTTTTCTACCAAATCCTGCCCATACTTATTCAGCGTATCGTAGGTTGCCTCTGGATTATCGCTGGTAACCCTCTGGTTTCCCCGCACCGTCGAGAGCGCCTGCAAAAAACGTTCCCTCGTAATGCCATACTCCTTAAAAATCTCTTTCATTCCCTGGTTCGGATAGCGCAGCAAAGACAAAAACAGGTGCTCCACCGACACATACTCGTCTCCCATAGCTTTCGCCTCATCCTCAGCGCTCACCAGTACCTTATTCAGATATTGCCCGATATAAACCTGCCCGCCGGAAACCTTTGTACGCTTATTCAACGCCTTATCCAGTGTACCTGCAAAATGTTCCGTCTGAATCTCCATCTTTTCCAACAGTTTTACAATCAGGCTGTCTTCCTGGTTCATCAGGCTGTACAGAAGATGCTCTTGCTCAATTTCCTGATTTCCATACTCATATGCTACTTTCTCCAGCTCATTCACTGCCTGTAATGATTTTTGGGTAAATTTGTTGATATTCATAAATAGCCTCCTCTCTGAGTGAGCCTTGCTTATTTTTATTTGTTCTATAACTACTATAACATACTTTTTTTAAAATGCAAGCCTTTTTTTCATTCTTACAAAAATCTAAAAAACTACTGACTGCGCATATAAAACGCTCAATCAGTAGTTTTCTGCTTTTTCTATGGAAATAATCATAAGAAATACTGCAAAATCTGCCTTCGAAAATTCACGCGGCACTACGGCATAGGCAGCATAACTTCTTTCCCAAAATATTTTTTATCAAACATTGCATGATAAATACGGTTCAATGCCATCCATATCCCGCCGGCGGCCTCTTGAAGCGGAAAATGCATAATCCTATACTCTACCCCAAACAGACAGGAACAGAATTCTGTAAGGATTAACCCATTTTTCTCATAAAACCGGATGCGGCGCCTTCGCTCTTCCCTCTCTGCCTCTGACTTTGCAAAATCGGGATTTTCTACTTCTACTATCATGCGGCAGATATCTTTCTGTCTCAGCTCTTCTTTTAAAAGCCTAAGAAAACGGCTTCCGATGCCTCTGCCTCTGGCTTCCCGAGACACTGCATAATAATCCAGCAAAACACTGGCGCCCTGAACCACAAAAAATGCATATGCCGTAATACGCTCTTCTTCACAGAATCCATATGCAAAATAGATTCCCCCGCTCAGCATCTCCTCTATCCGTTTCCAGGGCTTCAGCTCCGCAGGCGGAAAATCCTCCTGCATCCTCTCATCATAGAGCCTCCGCATTTCTTCCCTGCTTAATTCTTTCAGCATGGTATCTTCAGCCCAAAACATCCGCCAGAATTTCTTCCCGCCTGTCCGCAATACCGGTCTCCCTGATTTTTTTCCTCAAAGGCAGGATACATGCCGGAGATACCGACAGCTCGTCAATGCCCATAGCAAGAAATGCTTCTGTAAGCTCCATATCTGCTCCCAGCTCACCGCAAATTCCAATCCAAATACCGTTCTTATGTGCATTATCTGCCGCCATCTTAATAAGACGCAGCAACGCCTTATGATGCGGATGATAGAACTTCTCCAGGTTTGCATTCTGCCTGTCCACGGCTGTTGTATACTGGGTCAGATCGTTCGTGCCTACACTGAAGAAATCCACCTCTTTCGCCAGGTCATCACTGATGACAGCCGCCGCAGGAGTCTCAATCATAATACCAAGCTGTGTCTCTTTATTGTACGGAATTCCCTCGTCATCCAGCTCCTTTTTCACTTCCTCAACGATTTCCTTAATCTCCAACACTTCCTCCAGAGCGATAATCATCGGGAACATAATTGCAATATTTCCAAACGCTGATGCACGGAACAGCGCACGAAGCTGAGTCTTGAAAATATCCTTCTGAGTCAGGCAGATACGGATTGCCCGGTAACCCATTGCCGGATTTTCTTCTTTCGGAAGATTAAAATAATCAATCTGTTTGTCCGCGCCGATGTCTAAAGTACGAATGATAACCTGTTTGCCCGCCATTGTCTCTGCCACATATTTATAAACCTTGAACTGCTCTTCCTCTGTCGGAAAATCATCATTTTCAAGATAGAGAAACTCGCTTCTGAACAGCCCGATGCCCGCCGCGTCATTCTGCAGGACAGCTCCGATATCTGAAGCGTTTCCGATATTGGCGTACAATTTTACTTTCTGTCCGTCAAGACTGATATTTTCCTCGCCTTTAAGCTTCTGCAGCAGCTCCTGTTTTTCCTGGTACTCTGCCTGTTTTTCCCGGTATTCTTTCAGAGTCTCCTCATCCGGTTCAATGAACAGCTTTCCTGTTGCGCCGTCCACGATGCCCATCTTTCCTTCATATTCTTCTGTGAGTCCTTCACCAAGGCCGATGATTGCCGGAATATTCATAGTGCGGGCCAAAATTGCCGTATGGGAATTCGTGGAACCTCCCTGCGTCACAAAAGACAGCACCATATCTTTGTCGAGCTGTACCGTCTCGCTGGGCGCCAAATCATCCGAAGCCAAAATGACAGGCGTATCTGTCACCAGCCCCCCTTCCTGGCTTCCTGACAGAATCGATACCACACGCTCGGAAATGTCCTTTACGTCTGCCGCACGTTCCCGCATATATTCATCATCCATAGATGCAAACATCTGGGAAAAATTGTCCCCTGTGGTTCCCACGGCAAATTCCGCATTAATTTCCTGCGTGGTAATCATATTTGTAATCGCTTCCACATAGTCCAGATCGTCCAGCATCATCTGATGAACCTGGAAAATCATAGCGTTTCCTTCACCTACCTCCTGGACTGCCTTGTTATACAGTTCATCAAGCTGTTCAATAGCCTTCGCTTTCGCTTCCTCAAACCGTGCAATCTCAGCCGCCGGGTTGTCTATCTTCCGGCGCTGAATCTGACCGCCTGTCCTCTTATAAAAAGAAATTTTTCCTATAGCGACACCGCCAAAAACACCTTTTCCCTGTAATGTAATCATACTGTTCCTTTTCTCCTTTCCACCATCCCAATTTAATCACTTTTCTACCGTTACAAAAAGAGTTATACACATTTTACCATATTAAAAAAGAATTTGCCACCGTTGGAAGAATTTTTTCTCCCCTGTTTTTCTATAAAAACAAGGCATTCCATGATTTTGCTTTTATCATAGAATGCCTCTGTATTTTACCTTTTATTATTTATTCTTCCGTCCCGCTTTCTGTCTCTGAGGCCCCCTCCGTTCCGGATTCTCCTTCCGGTGCATCCGGATCTGTTACAACTGCGCTGGATGTCACCACTTCGAGCGCTTTATCCAACAGAAGATTTGTCTCTACGAGCTTTTCGCCATACTGCTGCTCCAGCCCTTCCACACCCTCTAAGCCCATCTGCTCCGCATATGCTGCCGCCCTTTCCTGGTACTCTTCATCCGTGAGCGTCAGCCCTTCTGTCTCTGCGATAGCTTTGAGAAGCATTTCCTGACGCAGGCTCTGCTTTGCCATCTCCTCCATCTGTGTATTAAACTCTTCCTCTGTCGTCTGAAGATTCTGCTCAATAAAATCAGACAAGCTCATCTCCGACTGCTGCGCATACTGCTCATAATAATCCACATACTGCTGTTTCGTGAAAGCCACCAGCTCCGCCGGATAGTCATTAATTTTAGAATTATTATAAACCTGCGTCATCAAATCATTTGTTTTCTCGGAATCCCTGGTTGATGCTTTCCCCTCTTTCAGCGTCTGCTCTACGCTTGCACGGTACTCATCTACTGTCTTATACTCCGACTCGGAAATCTCCGCCGCCAGTTCGTCAGTGAGCTCCGGCGTACGTTTAATCGAGTTGATGGTTACATGGAATACTACATCCTGGCCTGCCATCTCTGCGTTCTGATAACCCTCCGGAAACGTAAGGTTCAAATCCACAGTCTCTCCTACGCTCTTTCCAATCAAACCGTCCTCAAATCCCTCAATAAAGCTTCCTGAACCAATCACCAAATCAAAGCCTTTATCTGTTCCGCCCTGAAAAGCTTCTCCGTCCTTGATTCCTTCATAGTCAATATTTGCAGTATCTCCTTTTTCTACAGTCCCCTCAGTCAGTGTTTCCACCTTTTCTTTCTGGGTAAGCCTGCTGGAAATTTCAGCGTCAATCTCCTCGTCTGTCACAGCCGTGGAAGCCAGGGTCACGTTCAGATTCTTGTATTCTCCCAGCGTCACATAATCCAACGCCTTATAATCCGGCCTCTCTGCCGCTGCACTCTGCGTCTCGCTGCTGCTCTCGCTCTGTGCTTCACTTCCGTTCTCAGTCGCCGCCGGCGTTCCTGATTCTGTAGCCGCCTTGTTTCCATCTGAACAGCCTGCCGCTGCCAGGGCAAGTCCTAAAACTGCCGCCATTACTAATCTTTTTTTCATAATATACAATCCTCGTATAATAAGTTTGTAAGCAAGAAAAACAGCTTACAGGCTTATTCTTTTTTTGTTAGACAGAAGGGTAATTC
>NZ_CALPCM010000023.1:0-46299 GCF_943193015.1 Hominisplanchenecus murintestinalis | reverse complement strand
TATTTGGATTCGGCACCTAAATTTTACCACATATTTGGTCTCTTTTTCTATTCACTTATTAGATGAAATGCAATAAGTAGCTTAAATACAGTAACTATGTGGCTTTCAGCCACTTTCACGGCACAGCTGTGAATAATTCAGGTTAAATAACAAAAATATTAAGAAGATATGAAATACTGTTATCTCTGCAAAGGAGTACATTGCTTTTGTATAGTACTTTCCGAGACAGATGTGCCGGGAGAGACAGTACGTACCGGGGACGATACGCAGATAGGGAAATATATCCTGGTTCTGGTGGTATCGGGTCTGATGATAGGGCTCCTGGACTTCTTCAAAAAGCGTAAGAAAGAGAGCGAAGAAAGCTAAAAAGTGAAAATGTCCCTGGCATTTTTCCAGGGGCGTTTTTGCGGTACACCGTTTTTGGATGTAGAAAATGTGAGCTTTGGTGATAACAGATTGACAAAAACGGCTGGTTCTGCTAAGTTATATTAGCAGAAGGGTTAAGACAACTATTTAAAAGAAAGGTATAAAAATGAAATTTTTAAATAAGATGGAACGGAAATTCGGCAGATACGCAATCCGAAATCTGACATGGTACATTATCGTTACTTATATTATTGGGTTTTCGCTGGAGCTTTTGGCGCCCCAGATTCTGGGATATATTACACTGGAGCCGGCGCTGATCATGAGAGGGCAGATTTGGAGGCTTGTGAGCTGGGTTCTGGTTCCGCCAACGGATTTAGGATTTTTCACGATTGTGATGCTGTTTCTGTATTTTTCACTGGGATCAGAGCTGGAACATGCCTGGGGGGCGTTCCGATATAATCTGTATATTTTTATGGGAGTGTTCACATCTGTTATCGGTGCGTTTATTCTGTATTTCAGCGGAATAAATATACTGGGATATACGTTTAGTACATTTTATTTGAATATGTCCATTTTCCTGGCATATGCGGCAACCTATCCCAATGAGCGTTTGTATGTATACTTTTTGATTCCGATTAAGATAAAATGGCTGGGAATCATTGATGCGGTGTTTTTGTTATATGCGATGGTTCAGGGCGGTTGGGCAACCAGAGTGGTTGTTCTGGCTTCATTGGCAAATTTTGTTCTTTTCTTTTTGATGACGCGAAATATGCGCCGCGTATCACCGCGGGAAATCCGAAGGAAACAGAATTTCCAACGTCAGGTCAGAAGTAATGTGCCGTCTGCCGGGGTAACAAAGCACAAATGTGCTATATGCGGGCGCACGGAGCTGGACGGTGAACATTTGGAGTTCCGTTTTTGTTCGAAGTGCGACGGGAACTATGAGTATTGCCAGGATCATTTGTTTACACACGAGCATGTGCATAAATAACGTTTGAGAAGATAGAAGGTAGATAAGATGAAAAATATCATAAGTAAATCAAGGGCAAGGCGTGCGGCGGCGGTTGGAGCGGCGGCAGCCTTGTCGGCATTGAGCATCAGTGCAGTGTGGGGTGATGGCTTACAGGGTGGTAAGCTGGCACTGGCACTGTTTTTGTCTGTATTTGCAGGTGTGATTGTAGCGGTGGATATACAGATAAAGAAGAAAGCAGGCTTGGCAGTCTGCCTGTTCCTGCCTTTTGCGGCGCTGTGCTGTATGGAGTTTTATACGCATGTGCCGTGGGATCTTTCTTTTTTGATTGTTATATTAAATTATCTGTTTTATTTGATTTTATATGGGATTTTTACGGCTCTTTTTGGAAGCAGCCAAATAGGTTGTGCTGTCGCGCCTGTTTTTCCTATGCTTACAGGGCTGGTCAATTACTTTGTGGTCAGCTTCCGTTCTTCGCCCATCGTGCCCTGGGATATTTTTTCCATAGGAACGGCTACGAGCATTACGGATAATTATTCGTTTACATTGAATTACCGGGTAGTGTTTGTATTGATAGGATTTGCATACCTGATAATCTTGGGAGAGAAAACGCGGCTTGAAATCGGGAAACTGCGTGTACGTCTCGCGGCTATCTGTCTTTCTATGGCGCTGATGGCAGGGTATGTGACGGCAATCCAGGTGGAAGCAGTAGAAGATGCTTTTGGAATGGACGATATTCTGTTTACGCCGAATGTACTGTACCGAAATAACGGATTTATGGCGGCATTTTTGGCAAATCTCCGTTATCTGGATGTGGAAAAGCCTGATGGATATTCGGTAGAGGCAGCAGAGGAAATCGCACATCCCTGGGAGGAGGATGCAGAGCCGACGGATATTTCCGATAGTCCGAATATTATTGTTATTATGAATGAAGCTTTTTCTGATTTGTCGGTGTATGGAGATTTTGGGATAAGTGAGGACGCGATGCCCTTTATACGCTCCCTGGATAAAAATACAGTGAAAGCGAATCTGTATGTTTCTGTAAAAGGAGGCAATACTGCAAATACAGAATTTGAATTTCTAACAGGGAACAGCATGGCATTTATGCCTGCGGGAAGCGTTCCTTACCAGCAGTTTATCAAGAGTAAAATGCCAAGCCTTGCTTCTCATATGAAAAGCCTGGGATATCGGACAGCAGCTCTCCATCCTTATTATGCATCAGGTTGGAATAGGGAACAGGTTTATCCGGATCTTGGGTTTGAACATACATATTTTCGGGAAGACTTTATCAATGCTTCTACATTGAGAGGTTATGTCGACGATACTTCTGCATTCCGGAAGCTGATACAGCTCTATGAGGAGAAGGAAGAAGGGGAAAAGCTTTTCGCATTTGAAGTGACAATGCAGAATCATGGCGGGTACAGCAAGGAATACCCGGATTTACAGCCAGAGATTTTTCTTACAGAAACAGAGTATAAGAGCACACAGGTAGAGTCTACGGAAAAATACCTTACGCTGATTCGCAGAACAGACGAGGCATTTGAGGAATTGCTCAGTTATTTTGCAGGGGAAGAAGAAAAGACGGTCGTAGTCATGTTCGGCGACCATCAGCCCTCGGACTATATTTGCAATCCGGTGCTGCGTGAGCTGGGGATTAGTGAGGATTCCAGGGAAAAATCCCCGGAGGAATTTTCTAAAGGCTATGTGGTTCCGATGGTAATGTGGGCAAATTATGATATAGAGGAGGAAGAGATTGATGCAATCAGCGTGAACTATTTAAGTTCACTGCTAATGGATAAAACAGGGCTGCCAAAAACAGGATACCAGAATTATCTGTTAGAACTGCGGGAGGATTATCCGGTGGTGACTGCCAATTTCTTTCAAACCGCAGACAGAGTGTTCCATGATTATACTGATTCAGAAGAAAAATCTGGACTGGATCCATATGCGGTTCTTCAATACAATGATATGGTGGATAAGAAGAATCGCTTGGCAGGATTTTTTGGAGATTAAGCATTTTAAGGAGGAGTACAAAAATGAAAAAAGAACCATTTGTAACAAAGGAACAGCTTGATAAAATTGCGCAGGAGTACCCAACGCCATTTCATCTGTATGATGAGAAGGGGATTCGGGCAAATGTAAAAGCGTTGAAAGAAGCGTTTTCCTGGAATGAAGGATATAAAGAATATTTTGCAGTAAAGGCGACTCCAAATCCATTTTTGATAAATATTTTAAAAGAATATGACTGTGGGTGCGACTGTTCCTCTATGACAGAGCTGATGCTTTCCCGTGCAATCGGGGTAGTAGGAAGCGATATTATGTTTTCGTCTAATGATACACCAATAGAAGAATACCAGTATGCAGAGCAAATCGGCGCGACGATTAATTTAGATGATATCACACATATTGAGGTGCTGGAAAAGGCAGTGGGGAAACTGCCAAAGCGTTTGAGCTGCCGTTATAATCCGGGAGGCTTGTTTAAAATCAGCAATGATATCATGGACAATCCCGGGGATGCAAAGTATGGCATGACTACAGAGCAGCTTTTTGAGGCGTTCCGTATTCTGAAAGAAAAAGGAGTGGAGGAATTTGGTATTCATGCATTCCTTGCGAGCAATACGGTGACAAATGATTATTACCCGATGCTGGCGAAGGTTTTATTTGACGTGGCAGTGCGGCTGAAAAAAGAAACAGGGGCGCATATTACGTTTATTAACCTGTCTGGCGGAATCGGGATTCCGTATCGCCCGGAGCAGGAGCCGAATGACATTTTTGTAATTGGCGAAGGTGTGAGAAAAGCGTATGAAGAGGTATTGGTTCCGGAGGGAATGGGCAATGTGGCAATCTATACGGAGTTGGGAAGATATATGATGGGTCCCTATGGTGCGTTAGTAACCAGGGCAATTAATGAGAAACATACCCATAAGGAATATATCGGCGTAGATGCGTGTGCGGTAAATCTGATGCGTCCGGCTATGTATGGCGCATATCATCATATCACAGTAATGGGGAAAGAGGATATGCCTTGTGATCATAAATATGATGTGACGGGGTCTCTATGTGAAAACAATGATAAGTTTGCCATTGACCGAATGCTTCCGGAGATTGAAAAAGGAGATTTGCTGTTTATCCACGACGCAGGGGCGCATGGTTTTGCTATGGGATATAATTATAATGGTAAGTTGAAATCAGCGGAGATATTGCTCAGGGAAGATGGAAAGACAGAGCTTATCCGGCGTGCGGAGACGCCGGCAGATTACTTTGCTACGTTTGACTGTTTTGATTTTTATCAGAAAGTGCTGAAAAAATAAAAAAGTACTTGCATAGTGTCGGATGGTGTGTTACAATAGTCTACGGTCAGAACAAAAGAGGACTGGCCGCTGTGGCGGAATTGGCAGACGCACTTGACTCAAAATCAAGCGGTGAACAACCGTGCCGGTTCGAGTCCGGCCAGCGGCATAAGAGCAAGGGGAATATATTTTGTTACCCTTGCTCTTAGCTTTTATAGCGGAAATGTGAGAGCGAAGGCTTTTGCCGGAAAGAGGAGCATATGTATAAAAATGCATATACTCCTCTTTTTTATGTACAGTTCCATGTGTCGGCTTGCAGTATAGAAGCAAGATGTGTGAAAATGTAAAATTTGTGAAATCTGCAAAAAAGCAGAGACAAAATGAAGCAATTATGGTAAAATTCTTTTAATTACATAGTAAAAGTAACGACAAAAATTGTTACTTTTACTAAGAATGGAGGAAACTATGGAAAAAAGGAGATTGCAAAGTTTTACAGGAAGAGGATTTGCATTTTTGCTGTCTTTTGCAATGGGCATATCAGGAATCAGTTATGTGCCTGCTGCAAAGATGACGGTAGAAGCGGCAGATGGCGTGATTACAATCAACAGTGCAGATGAATTGGGGAAAATCGGAAAGGATTCCAATTACCCAATGAACGGAGACTATGTACTTGGGACGGATATTGATTTGGATGGAGTGAATTGGGTACCGATTGGAGGAAGCAGCGGTCCTCAGTATGGTCTTGTAGAAGGAGACAGGGTGTTCAGCGGCACGTTTGACGGCCGGGGACATGTGATTTCGAACTTGACGATAACGTTTAATGGACAGCAGTCTGCGGAAAAGACAAACCAGACAGGGCTGTTTGCCATGATTGGGAGCGATGACGCTTCAGATTATGCAGAAGTAAAGAATCTTGTATTTTCAGAAGTAGCCATCGCGCATACGCTGGGGCACGGCGATTCTATTGGAGCTTTGGCGGGTGATGCGAATGGTTATACGAAAGTAAATAATATTGCTGTGGCCAGCGGAAGCATTCAGGTTATGGCTTCTTCCAGCGGGAAGTCAGATTTGATTGGACTGGGCGGTATTGTAGGGCAGGTACGGACAAATTGTGAAGCTGTACAGCTCAGCAATCTGTATAATGGAGCAGATGTGACATTTAGCGGCGATTTAAATACCTTGTCCGGTTCCCTGCGATGCGGAGGAATTCTCGGAAGGGTGCATCAAACGGCCAGGATTGGAGAATTGTCTTCTTGTGTAAACGTGGGGGCAGTTACCTATCAGAGTGGACAAGGATATGCGATTAACGGAATCGATTGGGCAGGTGCGGCTGATTATACGGACAGGATTAGGAATTGTTATTATCTGAATGGTACAGGTATGGGAAGTGCAGCAGTGGCAGGGATGGCAGAGGCAGAGCTGGCGGGAGACGCAGTGGTTTCAGCATTAGGATCTGACTATTGGATGGTATCTAACGGCAAACTTGTACCGAAGGTTACGGATGGAGTTGTACTTACACCGATTCCTTCTCCTGTATTTGCAGAGGGGGACAGGGCGTCTGCGGTTACAAAGAATTTTACAGTACCTACATCTTACGAGGTTAGCGGCAGTACGGAGACAATTCAGTGGGTGAGCAGTAACACGGATGTTATTTCCGTTGACGGAAGTACGGGCGTGGCAACGGTGCATCCGGTGATGAAAGCAACTTCTGTTACTTTGACAGCTACGACAGGGGATGGCAGGACGAAGGAAGTTTTAGTTACGGTGCTTTCAAATCTGTCCCTGAAGCTGGACGGAGAATACGCAAAACCAGGGACGGCGCTTCAGGCTTCTGTACAGAACGACGCAGGCGAAGTTCCGGCAGGAGTCACCTTTACATACCGATGGACACTTGACGGAGCAGAAGTGTCAACAAGCGCATCTTATACGCCGACAGAAAGTGCTCTGAATAAATTTATTGAAGTTACAGCGATGACAGATGGGGCTGTCGTAGATACTTACCGGCTTTATTGCAGTAAGCTTCCGGTAGTGTATATTGATACGGTAGACGGACACGGAATTACCAGTAAGACGGTTTATAAAGACGCGTCTATGCGTATTCAGGGAAATGACACATATAACAGTACGACTACGACTTTGTATGATGGCGCTACAGAAATCCGCGGGCGCGGGAACAGTACCTGGAACACCGGTTACAATAAGCTTCCATACAAACTAAAGCTCGGCAAAAAGACAAATCTATTTGGTTTTGGCGAGAGTAAGCATTGGGCGCTTCTGGCTAATTATATGGATGAATCCCTGATGAGGAATACGCTTTCTTATGATTTGGCAAAAGAGATGGGAATGGAATCTTATTTGCCTTCCACCCATGTAGAAGTGGTACTGAACGGAAATTATGCGGGGAACTATCAGTTGGTAGGAAATGTGCGGGTAGAGGAAAGCCGCGTCAATATTTTTGACTGGGAGGACGCGGCGGGAGACGCAGCGAAGGCCATTGCGAAAAAGCATGGATTGGCCAAGGATCAGCAGGATGCCCTTGAGGATTACCTGGTAGAAAATATGGAGTGGATTACCAGTGAGCAGGGTATCAATTATAATGGCAGCGTTTACCCCAGGGAAGACTACGAGAGTGTACTCCCGACAGATGCATCGGGGAATGTAGACCTCTCGGGCGGATTTTTGTTTGAGCTGGATGCTTATTATGACGAGGCGTCAAAGTTCCAGACCACCTATAGTCAGCCCTTTATGTTTAAAAGCCCGGAGTTTGTAATTACAAACAAAGAATTATTTAGCACGGCACAGAACTATATACAGGCGTTGGAAAACAGTATTCATGCTTCTGACTTTTATACGACATATCAGAATGAATCCGTGCATTACACAGATTTGGCGGATCTGGACTCTCTGGTACGCTATTTTGTGCTTAATGAGTTTTTCTGGAATACAGAAACTATGAAAAAAAGTACTTTTATGTACAAAGACTTGGGTAAGAAGCTGTATGTCGGCCCTGTTTGGGATATGGACTGGACATCGAACAGTTTGGTGAGCAAAACCGAGACATGGAATTATCAGGTTTGGCTAACGAATGACCGTAACGATGGCGCTCAGAGGGAACAGTGGTATAAATACCTGATTGCTGACCCTTATTTCGTAACAAAAGTATATGAATGCTACCAGGCGAATAAAGGGAACTTTGAAGATATTATTAAAACCGGCGGAATTATTGACAGAAACATTGAGTATCTGACAGAATCTGCCAATAGCAATTATAATGCAGGATTCCTAAGGGATGATTTGTTATGGGAGAACGATGCAAGGTTTGATGCAGCAGTTACGCGTCTGCGTACCTTCCTGTCAAACAGGAAAAACTGGATGGACACGCAGTGTGCGTCTGTAGACGGGCTTCTTGCCTCTTTTGGGAAATTCAAGGCATCAGGAAACTTAACGGCGGCGGTAGATACATCGGGTGAAAAGACAACAGTTTACACGGCAAACGTGACGGACAGCACAGTGGAAAAGGTTGGTTTTTATATCAATGGAATCCTGGCCGGAACAGCAGATGTGACGGAGGGGGCGGCGTCCTTTACGGCAAGCGATTCTTATCTGGAAAGAGACAGTACAAAGCTGAATGTGGTTCAGGTTCGCGGCATGGATGCGGCGGGCAGGCTGCTTTCAAACGGGAGTGTGACAAATTATAAGACTTTCTCAAAAGAAGTTCAGGTGGATACATTGACCGGGACAGCAACCGTTTTGGGCGAAGCGAAGACAGGCAAAGTGCTGGCAGCAGCAGTAGAAGGCGGCAATAATACCGGAGATTTTACATACCAGTGGATGGCGGACGGTGTGGCAATTACGGGTGCAACAGGCAATGAGCTGCAGCTTACTGCAGGGCTGGCCGGGAAAAAGATTAAGGTTAGAGTGGGAAGCACTATGGAGGCTGATTATATCTACAGTGCGGAGACTGCTGCGGTAGAACTTGTAGAAGTGAAAAATGACCATGTAATTATCAACCAGGTATACGGCGGCGGGGCAAACGACGGGACGCCGGTATCCCATAGCTTTATCGAATTGTATAATCCTACGGATGCCGAGATAGACCTCAGCAGTTATTCTTTAGGATATTTGTCAAATGGAAAGAACGGCGCAGCGGCCGAGGAAGTGAAGCTGCCTCTGGATAAGAAGATTCCGGCACACACTTCTTATCTTGTTCGGTGCGAAGCCCAGGATGCATCTACGCCGGAGCTGATTAAGTATACAGTTGATACGTTTGATAAAGAGTGGAGCCAGACGATTGACAATAAGCGGTATCGTCTTGTACTTTATAGAGGAGAAACTGTAGAAGACGCAGTATCCGTGAATGAAGGCCATGTGGAAGGCTTTGCCCTCGCAGACGGTGCAATCAGCAAGCAGAAATCTATCCGCAGGACAGAGTTCCGGGATACCGATATTAACCGGAATGATTTTGAAACCGTAGATTACCGTGAAGCTGCATCAGTGTCAAAGTACCCCAGGAGCCTGACGGACGGTGAATGGGGACGGGAACCGGAGGTTCAGACGCTGAGCGGCGAAGTGGCTATCCGTGGAAATGCCATTGTAGGAGCCACTTTGTATGCAGATCAGAAAACAAATATAAACGAAGCAGATGAGGCATCGCTGCGTTATCAGTGGAAAGCAGACGGAACAGAGGTATCAGGAGCTTCCGGCGCGTTCCTGATGTTGGGGAAAGCGCTTGAAGGTAAAAAGATTTCCGTGAGCGTTACAAGCAGCGTGATGGAAGGGAATGTTGACAGCGGCGAGACAGCGGCAGTCAAGGTAGTAAAGCCACAGACAGGACATTTGATTATTAACCAGGTGTATGGAACAGGCGGAAAGAAAGAACCAGCGCTGTCCCACAGTTTTATTGAACTGTATAACCCGACCGCAGACAAAGTTAATCTAGAAGGATACAGTCTTTCCTATCAGTCAGGAGAGGGAACGGCGTCCCTGGAGCTTACAGGGGAAATTCCTGCAAATACATCGTATCTGATTCGCTGCGCAGAAAATGCAGAATATCTGTATGAAGTAAAGGATGGGGATATTGACTGGATGCAGGAAATCAGTAATAAGCAATACCGCGTGCTGTTGATGAAGGGAAGCGAGCAGGTAGACGGTGTGTCCGTCAATGAAGAGGCAGCAGAGGGGACTCCGCTTACAAACCCTGTGGGAGGTGAAATTATTTCAAAAAATAAATCCATCCGCCGAATCAGTTTTATTGACACAGACCAGAATGCAGAAGATTTTGAAGTGCTGAATTACAGCAAGCTTCCGGAAGAAATCAGGGCGGCAGTGGTTCCGAGAAATCTGAAAGACGGCGCATGGGGGAATACATCAGAAACTCCGGATCCGCCGAAACCTGAAACACCAGGTACTGAAACACCAGGTACTGAAAAACCGACGCCTGCACCCGTAGTGCCTGCAGCTCCGGCAGTTAAATCAGTGAAAAGTGTTATCCGCAGCGGTAGTTCGGCAGTGGAGGTAAAGATTGGCAAAGTACAGGGAGCATCCAGTTATCGGATTTACCGCAAGACAGGCAGTAAAACGACTCTGCTGGGCACTATGACAGGCGAGGTTTTCTATGATATGAAGCCGGTAAGCGGAAAAGCGACGTATCTGGCAGAAGCAGCTTCCGGAACGAATGTCAGCAGCAAGGGTACAGGAAAAGGCATTACGCTTCCGAAGGCTACGAAGAAAGTGACTGCAAAAGCAGCAAAATCCGGAAGTAAAAGGATTGTCAAAGTAAGTTGGAAACGTGTAAAAGATGCGAAGAAGTACATGATTTTCCGCTCGAATAAGTCCGGCAGCGGATTTAAACGGATTGCTATCATTAAGAAATCCAAGATTGTTAAGTATACAGACAAGAAAGTGAAAAAGGGCAAGAAATATTTCTACCGTGTGGTAGCAGTAAAAGGAAAAACCTATAGTCCGGCAAAAGCTTCCAAAGCAATAAAAGTAAAATAACAGTTTTCCCGAAAGGGAATTTGCAGAAACCGGAGTATCCTTTGGGATGCTCTGGTTTTGCTTGTTTCAGTTTGTAAAATATGATATACTCGTAGAAGATTTTGGAAATAAAAAAGCGGAAGGGCGGTGTCAGAGAAACGATGGACTGTAGGGAAGCACAGAGTCTGGTAACGGCTTATATAAAGCGTCAGTTGGATGAAAAGAAAACAGAGGAGTTCATCGGGCACATCACCCACTGCGAAGAGTGCTACGAAGAGCTGGAAATTTACTTCACGATTCATTTTGCTTTAAAAAAGCTGGATGAAGAACAGAATGTTTCATATACTATGCCATATCAGCAGGGAATGAAACATCCTGGAAAGCAGAAAAACAAAAAAAACTCAGGAACATACCATGTGCGGGATAAGAATTCGGACAGTATCGTGGATATGCTGCTGGATAATTTAGAGAGTACAGAGAGGAAGCTGCACAGGAGGAAAATATTCCGGGTATGCAGCTACGGTATTATGCTGATGGCGGAAATCATGCTGGTGTTGATGCTGATTACCCAGGCGCAGGCGTGGGCGGGAGGCGGCGTTAGAGAAACGTTCGCATATCAGGCGCTTTACGGGCAAGAAGAAGCCGTATCAAAGAAATAGGAATGGATGGAGAAAGCAATGGGCGAAAAAATAGTATTGATTGACGGACATAGCATATTAAACCGTGCGTTCTATGGAGTGCCGGATTTGACGAACTCAGAAGGGCTTCATACAAATGCGGTATACGGTTTTCTGAATATTATGTTTAAAATCCTGGAAGAAGAAAAGCCGGATTATCTGGCAGTGGCATTTGATTTGAAAGCTCCTACTTTCCGGCATAAGATGTATGCGGAGTATAAAGGTACAAGGAAACCCATGCCTCAGGAGCTTCACCAGCAGGTACCAGTGATACAGGATATGCTGCGTGCGATGGAGATTCCCCTGCTGATGCTGGAGGGGTATGAAGCGGACGACCTGTTAGGGACAGTGTCGAAGCGGATGGAGCAGGAAGGACTGGAAGTCTGCGTGGTATCGGGAGACAGGGATTTGCTGCAGCTTGCCACAGAGCATATTATGATTCGGATTCCGAAAACGAAACGGACGGGCACGGAAATTGAGAATTACCATACGGCAGATGTGCTTGAGAAATACCAGGTGACGCCGCTTCAGATTATTGATTTAAAAGCATTGATGGGGGATGCGTCGGATAATATTCCGGGCATTCCGGGAGTAGGTGAGAAAACTGCCACGAAAATTATAGCAGCATATGGTTCTATTGAGAATGCCTATGCCCATGTAGAAGAGATTAAGCCGAATAAGGCAAAAGAGTCTTTAAGAGAGCATTATGCTTTGGCACAGCTGTCAAAAGAACTGGCAACTATCAATATAGAAGCTCCTTTGGAGTTTGAATTGGAGGAAGCCAGTATGGGAGTCCTTTATACAGAGGAGGCATTTGAGCTGTGTAAACGGCTGGAATTCAAAAATATGCTGTCCAGGTTTGAGTGTCAGGGACCGGTAAATCGGGTATCAGAGAATTTTTGCAAGGTTTCAGATTTGGCAGAAGCAGAGAAAATCTTTGAGACGGCGGCGAAGGCGGCTCATGTGGGTTTTGAACTGATTCTTGCCGGGAAGTGTGTCCGCGGGTGCGCACTGTGCTTTAGTGAGGAAGATATTTATTTTATTCCGGCTGAAGGATTTATCAGCGGAGCTTATCTGTGCGGGAAAATAGATATGCTGCTGAATGAGACGGCGGCGGCTTCTACCCTGGATTTGAAAGCGCAGCTTCCGTTTTTTGCAAACCATGCCAGAGAAAAGCTGTATGATTTGGCGCTTGCGGCTTATCTTCTGAATCCGCTGAAAGATAAGTATACCTATGAAGATGTGGCGAAAGAACATATGAGCATGATGATTCCTTCACAGGAGGAGCTGCTGGGCAGGAAAGGATTTGAGGGCGCGGAGGATGAGAAAGCAGTGTCAGACTGCGCTTGTTATATAGGATATGTGGCATGGGCGGCTCTGGAACCGATGCAGAAAAAGCTGCTGGACACGGGAATGGATACTTTGTTCAGGGAAATAGAGATGCCGCTGGTATACACTCTGCATGATATGGAACGTGAAGGAATACGGGTGGAGGCGGCGGCTCTGAAGCAGTATGGGGAACAGCTCATCGGACGTATCGGAGAACTGGAGACAGAAATTTATGCAATGGCGGGAGAAACGTTTAATATCAATTCTCCGAAACAGCTGGGTGTAATCCTCTTTGAAAAGCTAAAGCTTCCCTATGGAAAAAAGACGAAAACAGGGTATTCTACCGCAGCGGACGTGCTGGAAAAGCTGGCAGATGAAGCTCCTGTTGTATCTCGGATTCTGGAATACCGCCAGCTTACGAAACTAAAATCTACCTATGCGGATGGGCTGGCGAATTATATTGCGGAGGATGGAAGAATCCACAGCACTTTTAAGCAGACGATTACCGCTACGGGAAGAATCAGCAGTACAGAGCCAAATCTTCAGAATATCCCTATCCGTATGGAACTGGGGCGGCTGATACGGAAAGTATTTATTCCGAAAGATGGCTATGTGTTTGTAGATGCGGATTACTCACAGATTGAGCTGCGGGTGCTTGCAGCGATTTCAGGGGACGAGACGCTGATACATGCGTACCGCGAGGCTCAGGACATCCACAGGATTACGGCGTCCCAGGTATTCCATATTCCGTTTGATGAAGTGACAGACTTGCAGCGCAGGAATGCCAAGGCGGTAAACTTTGGAATTGTGTACGGTATTAGTTCTTTTGGACTGAGTCAGGATTTGAGCATTACCCGGAAAGAAGCGGCACAGTATATTGAAAAATATTTTGAAACTTATCCGGGAATTAAGAAATTTCTGGACGATACGGTTGAAAATGCCAAGAAAGAGGGATATGTCACAACTCTGTTCGGACGCAGGCGTCCCATGCCGGAACTGAAAGCGGGGAATTTTATGCAGCGTTCTTTTGGAGAGCGGGTGGCTATGAATGCACCGATTCAGGGTACGGCGGCAGATATTATAAAAATTGCCATGATACGGGTGAACGACAGGCTGAAAGCAGAAAACCTGAAATCCCGCCTGATTCTTCAGGTTCATGATGAATTGCTGATAGAAGCAGAAGAATCGGAGACAGACGAGGTGAAACGGATTCTCCTGGAAGAGATGCAGGGAGCTGCAGAACTTTCCGTAAAGCTTGAGATTGATATGCATACAGGAAAGAGCTGGTACGAGGCAAAATAGATGAAGGTTTTAGGGATTACAGGGGGCATAGGAGCCGGGAAAAGCACGGTTCTTGCGTATCTTTCAAAAAAATACCGGGCGAGGGTGATTCAGGCGGATCAGGCAGCCCATGTGCTGGAACAGCCGGGACAGGAGTGTTATCATAGGATTGTGGAGACATTTGGAAAAGAAATACTGAGTGCGGGCGGCGAGATAGACCGCCGTCTGTTGGGAAATATTGTGTTTTCGGATAAGAAGAGCCTGGAAGAACTCAATGATATTGTACATCCGGCAGTACGGGAATATATCATACAGGAAATCCAGCAGGAGCGGCTGGCAGGAACGGCTCCGTTTATAGTGCTTGAAGCAGCGCTTTTGATTGAAGAACATTATGATGAAATCTGTGATGAGCTGTGGTATGTGCGTACCGGGGAAGAAATTCGGCGGAAACGGCTCATGGCGTCCCGGGGATATACGGCGGAAAAAGCCGGGGAAATTATGCAGAACCAGCTTTCGGATGCATTGTTTTTAAAACATTGCCAGTTTGTGGTTGACAACAACAGTGATTTTATAGAAAATACTTATGGACAAATAGACAGAGGATTGGTGGAACATGGATTTTTGTAGTATTGCCAGCGGAAGCAGCGGAAATTGTATTTATGCAGGCTCAGAAAACGCAGCCGTCCTGATTGATGTGGGGCTGAGCGGGAAGCGTATTGAGGCCGGGCTGAATTCTATAGACAGGAAAACTGCGGAGATTGACGGAATTTTGATTACCCATGAGCATTCAGATCATATCAAAGGATTGGGCGTAGTAGCCAGAAAACATCATATCCCTATTTATGCTACAGGCGGTACGCTGCAGGCGATCCGGGGAATGGGAAACCTGGGGAAGATTGATGAGGGGCTGTTTCATGAGATTGTGCCGGACGAACGCTTTATGATAAAAGATTTGGAAATACAGCCGTTTTCAATCTCGCATGATGCTGCCGATCCGGTGGCATACCGGGTAAATCATGGAAAGCAGTCCGTGGGAGTCATTACAGACCTGGGGGAGTATACAGATTATACGGTGGAACATTTGCAGAATCTGGATGCGGTGCTGATGGAGGCGAATCATGACATACATATGCTCCAGGTGGGAAGTTATCCGTATTATCTGAAACGGAGGATTCTGGGAGAGCGCGGGCACCTTTCTAATGAAAATGCGGGGAGACTGCTGTGTGAGATTCTCCACGATGGCATGAAATCTGTGTTTCTGGGGCATTTAAGCCAGGAAAATAATTTTGCGGAGCTGGCGTTCGAGACGGTATGTCAGGAAGTGACCATGGGAGACAATCCTTACCGGGCGAAGGATTTTTTTATTAGCGTGGCAAAGCGCAATGAAGCGTCCGCATTTGTACAAATAGGATAAAAAATATAACGTTTGGAAGTAAACTTCCAAATCGGCAAGATTATGTGATTAGAAAGGGGAAAATATGAAAAGGACGATTATAACTGTGGTGGGAAAAGATACGGTAGGTATTATTGCAAAGGTCTGCACGTATTTGGCAGATAACAATGTAAACATCCTGGATATTTCGCAAACGATTGTACAGGGATTTTTCAACATGATGATGATAACAGATGCAAACAAAGCCTCAAAAGATTTCGGGGATCTGACAAAAGATTTGGCGCAGCTTGGCGAGGAGATCGGCGTAACTATTCGGTGCCAGCATGAGGACATTTTCAATAAGATGCACAGAATATAAGCTGTATACAGGATGTTTGGGATGGATGATAGCTGCGATAAACGGGAGGAAATGTCATCATGATAAATATATTTGAAGTAAATGAAACGAATAAGATGATTACCCAGGAGAATCTGGACGTGCGCACGATTACGTTAGGCATTAGTTTATTGGAATGTGTAGATTCTGACTTGGAAAAGGTAAATCAGAATATTTACCGGAAGATTACGACAGTGGCAAAGGATCTGGTTTCTACCGGGAAGTATATTGAGCAGGAATACGGAATCCCTATCGTGAATAAAAGGATTTCTGTAACCCCTGTTTCTCTGGTGGGAGGCAATGCGTGTAAATGTCCTGAAGATTTTGTGTCCATTGCCAGGACTCTGGACAAAGCGGCGCACGAAGTAGGAGTAAACTTTATCGGCGGTTATTCGGCTCTGGTATCGAAAGGCATGACGAAAAGTGATGAATATTTGATACGTTCGATTCCCCAGGCCTTGGCGCAGACGGAACGTGTGTGCAGTTCTGTAAATGTAGGATCCACAAAATGCGGCATCAATATGGATGCGGTACGCCTGATGGGAGAGATTATCAAAGAGACGGCGGAGCTAACGAAGGCAAAAGATTCTCTGGGATGTGCGAAGCTGGTAGTGTTCTGTAACGCGCCGGATGATAATCCATTTATGGCAGGAGCATTTCATGGAGTGACGGAAGCTGATGCCATCATCAATGTAGGCGTCAGCGGTCCGGGCGTTGTAAAAACTGCGCTGGAGCAGGTGCGGGGTGAAAGTTTTGAGGTGCTCTGCGAGACGATTAAGAAAACGGCGTTTAAAGTCACCCGCGTGGGGCAGCTCGTGGCACAGGAAGCATCGAAGATGCTGAATATTCCGTTTGGAATCATAGATTTATCGTTAGCTCCGACTCCGGCTATCGGAGACAGCGTGGCAGACATTCTCGGCGAGATTGGGTTGGAGCACGCAGGAGCGCCCGGAACTACAGCGGCGCTGGCGCTTTTAAATGACCAGGTTAAAAAGGGCGGTGTGATGGCTTCTTCTTATGTGGGCGGTTTGAGCGGCGCGTTTATTCCGGTCAGTGAGGACCAGGGAATGATTGACGCAGTACAGGCGGGAGCGCTCACGCTGGAAAAACTGGAGGCTATGACTTGTGTATGCTCTGTAGGCCTGGATATGATTGCGGTTCCGGGAGATACGAGAGATACTACGATTTCAGGTATTATCGCGGATGAGATGGCCATCGGAATGGTAAACCAGAAAACGACGGCTGTTCGCCTGATTCCTGTAATTGGAAAAGGCGTAGGTGAAATCGTGGAATTCGGCGGGCTGCTGGGATACGCTCCTATCATGCCGGTGAATTCCTTTGGCTGTGATGCATTTGTAAACAGGACAGGGAGGATTCCGGCGCCTATCCACAGCTTTAAAAATTAAAGCAGGCTTCAGGGGCTGTGCCGCTGCCAGCAGAAACAAAAAAGAAATTGACTATGATATTTCAAAATAAACTTGGCAGGGAATTACGGTAATTGGGGAGAGTAGATTTAACGTTCATCCCATAGGATAATTTGACGCCGATACTCACTGTAGGCGCCCTGCTTGAATTTTCCGGTAGTTACGCATTGGAATACTTCTGATGCGTAGATGTCTTTTTTGAGAAATTCCATCTGTTCCGGCGAGAGCAGTTTTTTGGCGTCAGCCAGCTTGGTAATCAGGGGTATACAGCTCCTCTCTTTGATTTTACGCAGAAGAGAGGAGCTTTTTTTGCACAGTCCCAGAATCCTGGCATAACTGTTCCAACCATTGTCTTGCTGTGCCTGAACAGTTTCCATACGGATATCCAGAAGAATATGGAATAGGCAGCGTGAGATGCGGCTTTCCGTATACTGCTTCGTCTTTACTAAGGAGATAAACTGTTCAATATCCTCAAATCCGGGAATAAGACGGAATATTCTGTCGGCCAGTTCTGCAGAAACGTCCTGGAAATCTGTTAATTCCTCGGGGGAGGCTATGGAAAGAAGCCTGTAATGGAGCAGGGGAGAAAAGTCCCGGATGCTTACAGGACAGGACTTCCCCAGTTCTCCCAGCAGGATTTCATATACAGGAAGAGGGGTTTCAGATTTCAAACTTGAAAGCTTTGCAGCGTCGAGAAGCTTTCGTAAAGCTGTGGCAGAGCTAAAGGTTCCGTGAAGCGTATGGGAGTGGTAAGCGCTTCCGGTACGGGGAATAGTAAAAGGCTGTATCCGGCTGTCAAAGCGGAGCAGGGCTTTCAGGTATTCGATTCCCAGTATGTTGTTCGGCTCTCTCAGGAGTGAGGAAACGGGCGCATTCGGAAGATATTGTTCCAGCGCATTGGCGCGCGCCAGTGGAAAGGACTTTCCGGCTTTCAGGTTCTTTTTTAAAAACAGGCGGTATTCATCCGGTTCACTGTTTAAGATTTGGGCGGTTTCATGAAGAGGAGCAAGTTTTCCGCACTCACTTCCGAAGCACAGGAAATCCACTGAGTCAAGAGAATTCAGCAGAGAGACAGCGCCGGAAGCGAAATATTCAGCGCTTCCCAATGCCCAGGAAACGGGAAGCTCCAGCACCAAGTCGGCGCCGCAGGCAAGAGCCATTTGGGTTCGTGCGTATTTATCAAGAATAGCGGGAGCTCCCCGCTGCACAAAATTTCCGCTCATGACAACAACACAGAAGTCTGCACCTGAGATTCTTTTTGCTTCCTGCATATGCCAGGCATGTCCATTGTGGAACGGATTATATTCAGCAATCACACCGACAGTTTTCATAAAAATATCCCCCTGAGTTTTAAAGTAAGTATATCTGCAAAAAGTGGTTTTGTATACCTAAATCGGGAAGAAAAATAGACTTTGCGGGAAGGAAATGCTATAATTCGGAAAGAGAAAAGGGAAACGGAGGGACAAACCTATGCATATAGAAGGATTGGGAGATATATTTGTATGGCTATACCTGCTCATCAATGCAGCAGTTTTTGTTTTGTATGGTGTGGACAAGTGGAAAGCAGAGCGTCATAAATGGAGAATATCGGAGCAGGCGCTTTTGGGAGCAGCATTTCTCGGTGTGTTTGGAGCTTTTCTGGGGATGCATTTTTTTCGGCATAAGATTCGGAAGCCGAAGTTTTCTGTTGGCGTTCCGTTGATTATGCTGCTGGAAATTGGGATGGGATATTTGATTTTGCGATAGAAATCAATAGGAAAGTTCTTAAGAATTTAAACAAGCAACCTTGTATACCAAAATATACATATTCAGCAGTTGAAATTCCAGCCGGGCAGAGATATAATAAAACTATTAAAACATTACGAAAGGAGTCAGAAATCATGGGATTTATTGACGTAATCAAAGCCAGGGCAAAGGCAAATAAAAAGACTATCGTACTGCCGGAGACAGAGGATCGCCGTACATACGAAGCTACCGCGCAGATTCTGAAGGAAGGCATCGCAGATGTCGTCCTGGTTGGAAGCGAGGAAGAAATTAAAAAAGGAAGCGAAGGGCTTGATATTTCAGGTGCAAAGATTGTAGACCCGGCTACAGATGAGAGGACAGCAGCCTATATTGATAAACTGGTAGAGCTGAGACAGAAAAAGGGCATGACGCCGGAGCAGGCAAAGGAAATCCTGCTGAACCAGTATCTGTACTACGGTGTTATGATGGTAAAAATGGGAGATGCAGACGGTATGGTTTCCGGCGCATGTCATTCTACTGCTGATACACTTCGTCCGTGTCTTCAGATTCTGAAAACGAAACCGGGAACGAAACTGGTATCTGCGTTCTTCCTGATGGTTGTCCCGAACTGCGAGTATGGCGCAGACGGCACATTTATCTTTGCAGACTCCGGTCTGAACCAGAACCCGACGCCGGAAGAATTGGCAGCTATCGCAAAGTCTTCCGCAGAGTCATTCGAACTTCTGGTTGAGAAAGAGCCTGTTGTGGCAATGCTTTCACACTCTACGATGGGCAGCGCAAAACATGCAGATGTTGACAAAGTAGTAGAAGCAACGAGAATCGCAAAAGAAGAAAACCCGGAACTGAAACTGGACGGCGAATTCCAGCTGGATGCTGCTATCGTTCCGAGCGTAGGCGCTTCCAAGGCTCCGAACAGCCCGGTTGCAGGTAAGGCAAACGTCCTGGTATTCCCGGATCTGGATGCCGGAAATATTGGGTACAAGCTGGTACAGCGGCTGGCAAAAGCAGAGGCTTATGGTCCGGTTACCCAGGGTATCGCAAAGCCGGTCAACGATTTATCACGCGGATGTTCTTCTGAGGATATCGTGGGTGTAGTTGCCATTACGGCTGTACAGTGCCAGGCTGAATAGAAGTCTAAATTTAGGAGGAAAAGAAAATGAACGTGTTAGTTATTAACTGCGGAAGTTCTTCACTGAAATATCAGTTGATCAATTCTGATTCAGAGGAAGTGCTGGCAAAGGGGCTTTGCGAGAGAATCGGAATCGACGGAAGGCTGGTATACCAGAAAGCGGGCTGTGATAAGGAAATCACAGAAGCGCCGATGCCGACTCACAAAGAAGCTATCCAGATGGTGCTGGATGCGCTCGTAAACGAGAAAACGGGGGCGATTGCAAGTCTGGCAGAAGTAAATGCGGTAGGGCACCGTATCGTACATGGCGGCGAGAAGTTTGCTTCTTCCGCAGTTATCACAGATGAGATGATGGCGGCAGTTGCCGAGTGTAACGATTTGGCGCCGCTCCATAACCCGGCAAACCTGATTGGTATCAATGCCTGCAAAGAGCTGATGCCGGATGTACCGATGGTAGGCGTGTTTGATACGGCATTTCATCAGACCATGCCTGCAAAGGCATATCTGTACGGGCTTCCGTATGAGTACTATGAGAAATATAAAGTGAGAAGGTACGGATTCCACGGAACTTCCCACAGTTTCGTTTCAAAACATGCTGCAGAGTTTTTGGGGCTGGATATCAATCATTCTAAAATTATCGTATGCCATCTGGGGAACGGCGCTTCCATCAGTGCAGTGAAAGACGGAAAATGTGTAGATACTTCTATGGGACTTACACCATTAGAGGGACTTGTAATGGGAACACGTTCCGGAGATATCGACCCGGCTATCATGGAATTCCTGGCAAAGAAGGAAAATCTGGATATTGCAGGCGTAATGAATGTATTGAATAAAAAGTCCGGCGTATATGGACTTTCCAAAGAGCTTTCCAGCGACTTCCGCGATTTGGAAGAGGGAATGAACTCCGGAAATGAGTATGCAGCAAACGCGCTGGAAGTATTCTGTTATCGTGTGGCAAAATATGTCGGTTCTTATGTAGCTGCTTTAAACGGCGTGGATGCAATCGCATTTACCGCAGGTATCGGTGAGAATGCCGGGATTGTGCGTGAAAAAGTTTGCGAGCATTTCGGATACTTGGGAATCAAATTGGATGCGGAAGCAAATAGCAAGAGGGGAGAGGACATGGTTATTTCCACACCGGATTCTAATGTGAAAGTTGCCGTGATTCCGACAAATGAAGAGCTGGCTATCTGCCGTGAAACGGTGGCTCTGGTATAAGTATAGATAGCAAAAGAATAGGTGTTTTTTATAATAGATAAAAGTGGCGGGAAACCGCCACTTTTGCTGTGTGTATCTAAAGCGCTGTATTTTTGAAAAGCACTGAGGAGGCACATGTTTTTCCTATACTTTTGGGAAATGTACTTGTGATGTCTGGGGTTAGATGATAGAATTGAAGCAAGGATTGGAGGGACTTTATAATGTATGAATTGATACAGCTCAGCGATAAGTGTTACTACATAAATTGTCCGGCGAAGATAGGGGTTTATCTGGCGGAAGAAAACAATGTTTATCTGATTGACAGTGGGAATGATAAGGATGCCGGCAGGAAGGTGCGGCAGATTCTGGATAAAAATAGCTGGCAGTTAAAAGGGATTCTAAATACCCATTCCAACGCGGATCATATCGGCGGCAATCGCTATCTGCAGGGACAGACCAGGTGTAAGGTTTATTCCGGCGGTATCGAAGCGGCGTTTACGGAATACCCTATTCTGGAACCGGCGTTTCTGTACGGAGGATATCCCTGTAAGGATTTGAGGCACAAATTTCTTCTGGCTCAGGGGAGTGCGGTAACAGATTTTTCGGACGAAGAATTTCCTAAAGAACTTGAGATTCTTCATCTGCCAGGACATTTTTTTGATATGGTGGGATTTCGGACGCCGGATGGAACGGTGTTTCTGGCAGACTGTATAAGCAGTAAAGCAACATTAGACAAATATGCGGTTTCGTTTATTTATGATGTAGGCGCATATCTGGATACACTGGACAAGGTGGAAAAAATGGATGCGTCTGTGTTTGTTCCTGCCCATGCAGAAGTGACAGAGGATATCAAACCGCTTGTTCTCTACAATAGAGAAAAGGTACTGGAGATTGCAGGGCGTCTTTTAAATATCTGTAAAGAGCCTGTAAACTATGAAAAAATCCTTCAGAAAATTTTTCAGGAGTATGGCCTTGTGATGAATTTTGAGCAGTATGTGCTGGTGGGCAGTACCATCCGTTCTTATCTTTCCTGGCTAAAAGACGGCGGGAGGCTGGATACGGTGTTTGAAGATAATTTTCTACTCTGGAAAGCAGTGTAAACGGGCAGTCTTTTGAGTGATCTATGACATAGGGTGGAATTTCATATGAAAAAGAAGATGGAGATATGTATTAAACGAGCCGGGGGCCTTATCCGTTGGGTTGTTCTGGCTGGGGGAGTCGGGCTGGCGGCAGGGCTGCTGGTTGGATTGTTTGGGCGCTGCGTTGCGGAAGCGACGGCATTTCGGGCCAGTAACCCGTGGATGCTGTATTTTCTTCCGGCAGCGGGACTGGCGATTGTAGCCCTGTATCGGCTGGATTCATATAAAGCGGGAACTGATTGCCTGCTGGAAGGCATTCAGACGAAGGCAGTGATACCTCTGCGCATGGCGCCGCTGGTTCTTATATCAACAGTTCTGACCCATGCATTCGGCGGTTCGGCAGGAAGAGCAGGAGCAGTCCTGCAGATTGGAGGCAGCCTCGGCAATGCGTTTGGGAAATGGCTGAAACTTGACGGATATGACCATAAAATCATGCTTATGTGTGGAATGAGCGCGGGGTTTTCAGCGCTTTTCGGAGTACCTCTGACGGCAACGGTGTTTTCAATGGAAGTTGCAAGCGTGGGAGTGATGCAGTATGCGGCGCTGGTGCCCTGTGCCGTGGCAGCGCTTGCAGCAAAATCCATAGCGGGATTTGTGGGCGCCCGTGCTGAAAGTTTTTCGATTTCTGCCACAGCAGTTTTGGACTGGAAAAATTTCCTGTTGGTAGTGGTACTGGCAGTGTTGTGCGCGCTTGTCAGTATTTTATTCTGTACGGTAATACAGGGAACCGGACGTTTATTCAAAAAATATATTCCGAATGAATGGCTGCGAATTCTTGCAGGAGCCGTGCTTATCATATTGATGGCAAAGCTGCTGGATACGGCAGATTATCTGGGCGCAGGTATGGGAGTCATAGAGCTTGCGGTTGCGGGAAAAGTGGCGGCGGCAGCATTTATTTTGAAGATTATATTTACCGCAGTAACGCTGGGGAGCGGTTTCCGCGGCGGTGAAATTGCCCCGGCATTGTTTGTGGGAGCGACGTTCGGCTGTCTTTTTGGCCAGATTACCGGTTTCCCGGCATCGCTCGCGGCTGCATGCGGAATGGCGGCCGTGTTTTGCGGCGTGACAAATTGCCCGATTGCTTCACTTTTTTTGTGCGTTGAGTTTTTCGGAGCAGACCATATGCCTTTTTTTCTGCTGGCGGCAGGTATCAGTTATCTGGAATCGGGAAATTATGGACTGTATCGCAGTCAGAAGATTTTGTATTCTAAAACGAAGTTACAAGATATTGTGGAATGCTTGTCAAGAAAAACCTCTTGACAAAAGATTTCAGTGTGAGTATAATAGCTAAAGTGTGAATAGGAGAGAGCTTATGCTGATTGACTTAACCAATATTGCAAATAGCGAGGAAAAGATAATACATGCAGAAGTACCTTATAAGCCTGAAGTGTTTTCATCGGCTTTAGGGGAATTTCCTATCATGGGCAAGACGCCGGTTTCGCTGGAGATCAGGAATAAAGGGAACCGGAAATTGCAGATTGCAGGGAAGATGTCATTCGAGGCGGTCATCCCATGCAGCCGCTGTCTTGAAGATGTATCGGTGCGGATTGATATGGATTTTGAAAAATCCGTGGATATGAAACTAAGTGCATCTGAAAAGATAGAGGAGCTGGACGAACAGAACTTCATAGATGGATATAATCTGGATGTGGATAAGCTTGTCTATGGCGAAATTTTAATAAATTGGCCAACAAAAGTCCTGTGTAAAGCGGATTGCAAAGGAATCTGCAGCACATGCGGCGTTAATTTAAATCTACAGACCTGCGACTGTGATATCACAGATTTAGATCCAAGAATGGCACAAATCCGTGATATCTTTAGCAAATTTAAGGAGGTGTAAACCATGTCAATCTGTCCAAAGAATAAAACTTCCAAAGGAAGAAGAGACAAGAGAAGAGCAAACTGGAAAATGACTGCTCCGAACTTGGTGAAATGCAGCAAGTGCGGCGAACTGATGATGTCCCACAGAGTCTGCAAAAACTGCGGAACATACAACAAAAAAGAAATCGTTTCTGTTGATTAATTCAGGACATGGGACCTTTCGGGAAATCCGAAAGGTTTTTTCTTGTGTTTTCTACTAGGATTTTGAGGCAGTAAGTGGTATAATCAGAATGCAGCTTAATTACCGTAACCAAAGACATCAGGGAGGGATTCATATGAATTTAGTAATTACAGTCAGCCGCCGCTTTGGAACGGGCGCGAGTATTGTTGCCCGGGAATTATCCGGCAAACTGGGAATACCCGTATATGATAAAGCATTTATCGAGGAACGTCTTCATGAGCATTCTTATGAGACGGAAGCAGATGCTATCCGTATGCTGGCAAAAAAGCCTTGTATCATCCTGGGGCGCTGCGCTTCGGAAATCCTCAAGGAGCAGAGGAATGCATTTAATATATACGTGTGCGCCGATAAGGAGGATAGAATTCACCGGATTATGGATTTGGAGTCCATTCCGTTTGAAGAAGCCAGAGAAAAAGTAGAGCAGACAGACAGAGCCAGGGCGGATTATTACCACGAGCATACAGGTAAAACGTGGGGTGACGTGAATAATTACCATATGATTCTGGATACTTCGCGTCTTGGCGTTGAGAATTGTGCGGATATCCTGATGCGCTATTTTGAAAAAAAAGAGTACATATAAAACGGAGCCTCTGCTTTGGCAGAGGCTTTTTTCAGGCAAAGGCATATTGAAAAAACATGTTGACCTTTAGTTTGATGTTTAGTATATTATCTATAGCAAACAGGAGGAAGGATTATGCAGGATTTAGTGAAGGTGGTTGTAGACGCTATGGGTGGGGACAACGCACCGGAAGAAATCGTAAAGGGCGCCGTGGAGGCAGTGAACCGGCAGGAGGATATCTTTGTTTATCTCACCGGAAGAAAAGCTGACATAGAAGGAGAATTACGGAAATACACTTTTCCGAAGGAACGTGTGGAAATTGTACATGCGGAGGAAGTTATCGAGACAGCAGAGCCGCCCGTAATGGCAATCAGAAAGAAAAAAGATTCATCGATTGTAGTCGGCATGAATATGGTAAAGCGTGGAGAGGCGGATGCTTTTGTCTCTTCCGGGAGCAGCGGTGCGATTCTTGTTGGCGGACAGTTAATTGTCGGCCGGATCAAGGGAATAGAAAGACCCCCGCTGGCGCCGTTAATTCCTACGAAAGACGGAGTTGCGCTTCTGATTGACTGTGGGGCGAATGTGGATGCAAGGCCGTCTCATCTGGTGCAGTTTGCAAAGATGGGTTCCGTCTATATGGAACATGTTGTAGGCGTGAAAAATCCCCGTGTCGGTATCGTGAACATTGGCGCTGAGGAGGAGAAAGGGAACGCACTTGTAAAAGAAACATTCCCGCTGCTGAAAGAATGCGGGGATATTAACTTTATCGGGAGTGTGGAAGCACGCGATATCCCGGCAGGCGTCTGTGATGTAATCGTGTGCGAGGCCTTTGTGGGAAATGTAATCCTGAAGCTGTATGAAGGCGTGGGAGCCACGCTCATCCATAAAGTGAAAGAAGGCATGCTGGGCAGCCTCAGATCTAAAATAGGGGCATTGCTTGTGAAGCCGGCATTAAAAGAAACTCTGAAAAGCTTCGACGCCAGTCAGTACGGCGGCGCGCCGTTATTGGGGCTGAACGGCCTGGTAGTAAAATCCCACGGCAGTTCCAAAGCACTGGAAATCAAGAATTCTATCGTCCAGTGCGTGCAGTTTAAACAGCAGAAGATTAATGAAAAAATCAAAGAAAAAATGTAATCAAGAAGTGAGAGAGGAAGGACATTATGGAATTTGAGAAATTACAGAAAATTATTGCAGAAGTATTGAATGTGGATGCGGATGAGATTACTATGGACACAACTTTTGTCGACGACCTTGGGGCAGATTCCCTGGATGTATTTCAGATTATTATGGGAATTGAAGAGGAATTCGACATTGAGATTCCGAATGAAGAGGCAGAAAAGATTGTTTCTGTCGGTGATGCCGTAGAACAGATAAAGGGACTGGCTTAAAAGGAGTTATGTAAAGTCGAAAGGGTGCTGCGGCGCAGCACCCTTTCCATATATTTGTGCCATGAAGGATTACAAAGCAGCAGGCGGAAAAATTTGGAAGTCAGCTTTATCCGGCACGATGGCGCAGAAAATGCGCCGGAAAGGGAAAAATATGCTGTACATGAAAGAATTGAGAGAACTGGAAAAAAAGACAGGCTATACGTTTCAGGATTTTTCGCTGTTCCGTCAGGCGTTAACACACAGCTCTTATGCGAATGAACATAAACAGGAGCACTTTCGCGATAATGAGAGACTGGAGTTTTTAGGGGACGCCGTGCTTGAGATTATCAGCAGTGAATTCCTGTTTTTTCAATATCCGGGGATGCCGGAGGGCGATTTGACAAAATTTCGGGCGAGTATCGTGTGCGAGCCGACGCTGGCATTGTGTACCAAAGAGCTGGAACTCGGAAAGTACCTTTTGCTCGGAAAAGGCGAGGAGCGTACTGGGGGACGGTTTCGGGATTCGATTGTATCGGATGCTATGGAAGCTTTGATCGGGGCAATTTATCTGGATGGTGGTTTTGCTAGTGCAAAAGAGTTTGTGCACAGGTTTATCCTGACAGACATTGAGCATAAGAAGCTCTTTTATGATAGCAAGACTATTTTGCAGGAAATTGTACAGAGCGATTATAAAGGAGAGGAAGTTATTTATTGTCTGACAGGAGAGACCGGCCCGGATCATGATAAGCAGTTCCAGGTGGATGTACAGCTTGGCAGCCAGGTATGGGGCAGGGGAATAGGAAGGACAAAAAAGGCGGCAGAGCAGGAGGCAGCTTATCAGGCAATTATGAAGCTGAAAGGAAAGTCGGAAGATGTATCTAAAAAAGATTGAAGTGCAGGGGTTTAAATCCTTTGCAAATAAAATTGTTTTCCAGTTCCACAATGGAATTACAGGAATCGTAGGACCGAACGGAAGCGGTAAGAGTAATGTAGCAGACGCCGTCCGCTGGGTACTTGGCGAGCAGAGTGCAAAGCAGCTCCGTGGCGCCAGCATGCAGGATGTGATTTTTGCCGGGACGGAAAACAGGAAACCTTTGGGATACGCTTATGTGGCCATTACACTGGACAACTCTGATAAAAAGCTTCCTGTAGAGTACGAAGAAGTGACGGTTGCGCGGCGAGTATACCGTTCCGGTGAGAGTGAGTATCTTTTAAACGGGACTTCATGCCGCCTGAAAGATGTCAATGAACTGTTTTATGATACGGGTATCGGAAAAGAGGGGTATTCCATTATCGGGCAGGGGCAGATTGATAAAATCCTGAGTGGAAAACCGGAAGACAGGAGAGAGTTGTTTGATGAGGCGGTAGGGATTGTCAAATTTAAGCGCAGAAAGCATACCGCGCAGAAGAAGCTGGAGGATGAACGGCAGAATCTTCTTCGTGTAAATGATATTTTAAGTGAATTGACAAAGCAGTTAGAACCGATGGAACGCCAGGCAGAGACAGCGAAAATTTACCTTAAGAAAAAGGAAGAGCTGAAAATTTATGATGTGAATATGTTCCTTATGGAAATGGAACGTATTCGCAGTGAGTTGAAAGAAACAGACGGAAAACTGGCAATTTCTGAGCATGATATGGAAGATACCCGAAAGGCATACGGGGAAGCGAAGCTGGAATATGAAAAGCTGGAAGCAGAGTTGGAGACACTGGACGGGCATATCAGCGAAGAGAAGGATAAAGCTGCAAAAAATCAGCTTTTGAAACAGCAGATGGAAGGGCAGGTAAATGTCCTGCGGGAACAGATTAAAGCAGCAGGACTGAATAATGAGCATCTGCAGAACCGTATCCGGGCAATTGACAGGGATATGGACACAAAGCAGCAGCAGCAGCAATCTGAAACAGCAGTTCTGAAAAAGTTAAAAGAAGAACTTCGGGAAGCAGAGGAAGCGGAAGCGGATTCCCGGCTGGAAGCTGATGCTATTCTTGCAAGCCTTTCTCATCTGGAAACGGAAATTGAGAAAGGAAAAAATGCGATTATTTCCCTGCTAAACCAGAGGGCGTCTACGAAAGGGGAACTGCAGCGTTATGGTACAATGCTGGAGCAGATTCAGATTCGGAAGGCGGAAGTGAACCAAAAGCTTCTTTATCTGAAAAGCCAGGAGTCAGAACAGA
This sequence comes from Hominisplanchenecus murintestinalis, assembly GCF_943193015.1. Lineage (NCBI taxonomy): Bacteria > Bacillati > Bacillota > Clostridia > Lachnospirales > Lachnospiraceae > Hominisplanchenecus > Hominisplanchenecus murintestinalis. The sequence continues at coordinate 17,846 of NZ_CALPCM010000023.1, read as the reverse complement.
CAGATTCACTGGATGGACAGAGACAGAACTATGAAATGGTTACGGCAGAAATCGAGAAATTGTTGGAAGAAAGCAGACAGTATGAAGAGAAAGCAGACGCTGTCCAGAAAGAGCTGATTGCCCAAAATAAAAAAGTAGAGACGGGACAAACGGCGTACCATAGAGAGGCTTCCAGGCTGGAGACGCTGAAAAATATCACGGAGAGGTATGAGGGCTATGGGAACAGCATACGGAAGGTGATGAGCCGGAAAGCGGAGGAAAAAGGGCTGCTTGGGGTAGTGGCAGATATTATTAAAGTAGAAAAGTCCTACGAAACGGCAATTGAAACAGCTCTCGGAGGCAGTATTCAGAATATTGTCACAGAGGATGAAGATACAGCGAAGCGTATGATTGAGTTTTTGAAACGCAATAAATTCGGACGCGCAACATTCCTGCCTCTGACCAGCATTGGAAATAAGAATTTTTTTAATCAGGAAAAGGCGCTGCATGAACCGGGAGTTATCGGCCTGGCAAGCAGTCTGGTACAGGCAGACAGGAAGTATGAAGGGCTTGTAAAATATCTTTTGGGGCGTACGGTGGTAGCGGATAACATTGAGCATGCTATTAAATTGAATCGAAAATATCAGTATAGTCTGCGCATTGTTACGCTGGAAGGGGAATCTTTAAGCCCCGGAGGTTCGATGACCGGAGGAGCATTTAAAAATACCAGTAATCTGCTGGGGCGTCGCCGTGAAATGGAAGAGCTGGAGGTAAGCGTAGCTCTTTTGAAAAAGGATTTGGAGTCCATACGGGAGGAGATTGATGAAAACCGCCGCATCCGGAGCGATTACAGAGCCAGGATTGTCCGGCTAAATGAGAAGCTTCAGCAGCAATATCTCATTCAGAATACGGTAAAAATGGAAATTTCCCAGATGGAAGCAAAGCAGAGTGAAATACAGAATGATTTCTCGCGGCTGCGCGCAGAATCTTTAGAGATTGAAGAACAGGCGGCACAGATTCGGGAAGCGCAGGCAAAGATTGAGCAGGAGATGGAGATCTCAGTGGAGAATGAAAAGGGGTTGGAAGAGGAGATTCGTAAGCTCCAGCAGCAGCAGGAAACTGAGAGAAAAGAGCAGGAGAGCCAGAACGCGCATTCTGAAAGTATCCATTTAAAGCTTCAGGAAGTCCGTCAGAACGGAGCATTTATTCGCCAGAACCTGGAACGTATTGGCAGTGAGTTGACCGTTCTTTTAGAAGAAAAGTCCCAGGTAGAGGCGGGTATAAACGTCAGTGCCAGGGATATTGAGGAAAAAAACAGAGACATTGAAGAAATACAGCAGAAAATAACAGATGCCGGTACAGAAGAAGCTGCGTGCGCAGAGAGGCAGGAGAGCTTTATGTCCCGCAGGGAGCAGCTAAATACCAGACATAAATCATTTTTTACCCGACGGGAGGAGCTCTCAGAAAAAATCCGTCTCCTGGATAAAGAAAATTTCCGCCTGACAGCGCAGAAAGAAAAACTGGAAGAAGCAAAAGATTCACAGGCGAACTATATGTGGGAGGAATACGGGCTGGGAATTGGCACTGCGGCGGAACTTCGGAATGAAGCATACTCGGATTTGGCGCAGCTCAAAAAAGATATCCAGACGCTGAAAAATGAAATTAAAGCATTAGGCAACGTAAATGTAAATGCCATTGAAGACTATAAAGAGCTGTCTGAAAGGCATAGCTTTCTGAGTGAACAGCACGAAGATCTTGTGCAGTCAGAAAATGCGCTTCTGGGAATTATCGACGAACTGGACGCAGGAATGCGTATTCAGTTTAAAGAGAGGTTTGCCCTGATTCAGATGGAGTTTGACAAAGCATTTAAACAGCTGTTTGGCGGCGGGAAGGGCAGCCTGGAACTGGTGGAAGATGAGGATATCCTGGAAGCTGGAATCCGCGTCGTCTCCCAGCCACCGGGAAAGAAACTGCAGAATATGATGCAGATGTCGGGCGGTGAAAAAGCGCTGACGGCAATTGCGCTGCTTTTTGCGATACAGAACCTGAAACCGTCGCCGTTCTGCCTGCTGGATGAGATTGAGGCGGCGCTTGACGAGTCGAATGTGGCGCGTTATGCGAACTACCTGAAAAAGTTGACAAAGAATACACAGTTTATTATTATTACACATAGGCGGGGTACGATGGCGGCCTCAGACCGTCTTTACGGAATCACAATGCAGGAAAAGGGCATATCAGCTCTTGTATCTGTCAATCTGCTGGAAGATGAACTTGATGACTGACGGCAGGAAAGGAACATTCAGGAACAGGGCATCCGGCTGGCTTCTTAATTCAGGCGGTGCACAAAGACAGGAGGCGGGGTATGGAAGAGAAAAAAGGTTTTTTTAGGCGTCTGGTAGCAGGTCTGACTAAGACGAGAGATAATATCGTGTCAGGAATTGACAGTATTTTCAGCGGGTTTTCCAGTATAGACGAGGATTTTTATGAAGAAATCGAAGAAATCCTGGTGATGGGGGATTTGGGAATCAATGCAACCACTGCGATTATTGAGGATTTAAAGCGGAAAGTTAAGGAAGAAAAGATTAAAGAGCCATCAGAGTGCAAGCAGCTTTTGATTGACAGCATCAAACAGCAGATGGATGTGGGGGAAACGGCTTATGAGTTCGAAAACCGGAAATCCGTCGTGCTGGTTATCGGCGTAAACGGTGTAGGAAAAACGACCAGCGTAGGAAAGCTGGCCGGGAAGCTGAAAGACCAGGGAAAGAAAGTTGTACTGGCGGCGGCAGACACCTTCCGCGCGGCGGCCGGGGAACAGCTGACCGAGTGGGCGAACCGCGCCAGGGTGGATATCATTTCCGCCCAGGAAGGCTCAGACCCGGCTTCTGTTGTATATGATGCAGTGCAGGCCGCAAAAGCGCGCCAGGCGGACGTGCTTCTGTGCGATACGGCGGGCAGGCTGCACAATAAGAAAAACCTGATGGCGGAGCTGGGAAAGATTAACCGGGTGATTGAGCGGGAGTACCCGGAGGCATTTCGGGAGACGCTGGTCGTTCTGGACGGCACTACCGGGCAGAATGCACTGGCGCAGGCAAAGGAGTTCAGCGAAGTAGCGGATATTACAGGAATTATTCTAACAAAGCTGGATGGCACGGCGAAAGGCGGGATTGCCGTAGCAATCCATTCAGAGCTGGGGATTCCCGTGAAATACATTGGCGTAGGAGAGAGCATTGACGATCTGCAGAAGTTTGACGCGGATCAGTTTGTAGACGCACTTTTTAACATAGCTGACTGAGAAAAAGGATGGGGGGGCAGAAGAATGCTTACATTAGAGAAATTCGAAGAAGCATCAGAAATTGTAAAACAGGTAACACAGGAAACTAAGCTGATATACAGCAAATACTTTAGCGAGCAGACAGGAAACAAAGTATATTTGAAGCCGGAAAATATGCAGCTTACCGGGGCATACAAGGTTCGAGGAGCATATTATAAAATCAGTACCCTTTCAGCAGAAGAGCGCGCAAAAGGACTGATTACCGCATCGGCAGGAAATCATGCCCAGGGAGTCGCATATGCGGCTCAGGTGTATGGGGTAAAAGCGGTAATCGTAATGCCGACCACTACGCCTCTGATTAAGGTGGAACGCACGAAAGGCTACGGCGCGGAGGTAGTGCTGTACGGAAATGTTTATGACGAGGCATGTGCGTATGCGTATGAGCTGGCTGAAAAGGAGGGATATACCTTTATTCATCCTTTTGATGACCCGGCTGTGGCAACCGGACAGGGAACGATTGCTATGGAGATTGTAAAGGAGCTGCCGCTGGTAGACTATATTCTGGCTCCGGTGGGCGGCGGCGGACTGGCGACAGGAGTATCCACGCTGGCGAAGCTGCTGAATCCCAATATCAGGGTTATCGGTGTAGAACCGGCGGGAGCGAATTGTCTGCAGACTTCTATAAGAGAAGGAAAAGTAACTACTTTAGAGCAGATCAATACGATAGCAGACGGTACTGCCGTGAAGACGCCGGGAGAAAGGATTTTTCCATATCTCCAGGAAAACCTGGATGATATCATTACAGTAGAAGATGACGAGCTGATTGTGGCATTTCTTGATATGGTCGAAAATCATAAGATGATTGTAGAAAATTCAGGGCTTTTAACGGTGGCTGCACTGAAGCATATGGATGTCAGCGGAAAAAAAATCGTTTCTATCCTGAGCGGTGGGAATATGGATGTGATTACCATGTCCTCTGTAGTTCAACTTGGCCTGATTCAGCGGGATCGTATTTTTACGGTGTCTGTGCTGCTGCCTGACCGCCCGGGCGAGCTGGTGCGTGTTGCTTCAGTGGTAGCAAACGAACAGGGGAATATTATTAAACTTGACCACAACCAGTTTGTGAGTACAAACAGGAACGCAGCCGTAGAACTGAAAATCACCCTGGAAGCATTTGGTACAGAGCACAAAAAACGCATCGTAGACGCACTGATGAAAAACGGATATGCGCCGAGGCTCATTCGTGCGAACCTGTAACAAAATCTTGTCAAGAAAAAATACTTGACAAGAATCCTTCTTTCGTATATTATAGCAAAGGTGAGTCGTAATGGAAAAAATTGTAGAGCAGACACTTCTGTTTGATTTTTACGGAGAACTTTTGACAGAACACCAGAAAATCATTTATGAAGACGTTGTTTTCGGTGATTTATCATTTACGGAGGCGGCAGAAGCGAGAAGCATCAGCCGGCAAGGCGTCCATGATATGATAAAGCGGTGTAATAAGATATTGGCCGAGTATGAGGACAAGCTGCATCTGGTGGAGAAGTTTCAGGTGATAAAGGGAAAAGTGGAAGACATACGTATGTCCGCAGATGACCCGGAGCGAATTAAGCAGATTTCAGACGAGATATTAGAGGAGTTGTAGGCGATGGCATTTGAGAGTTTATCAGATAAATTGCAGAATGTATTTAAGAGCCTGCGAAGCAAAGGCCGCCTGACGGAAGCCGATGTAAAGACGGCGCTCAGGGAGGTTAAGCTGGCTCTTCTCGAAGCGGATGTAAGTTTCAAGGTAGTCAGGCAGTTTATCAAATCGGTACAGGAGCGGGCGGTAGGCCAGGATGTGATGAATGGGCTGAATCCCGGTCAGATGGTCATCAAAATTGTAAATGAAGAGCTGGTTTCCCTGATGGGTTCCGAGACGACGGAGATTGCGCTCCGTCCCGGCAGTGAAATTACTGTTATTATGATGGCAGGGCTTCAGGGTGCAGGTAAGACCACTACGACTGCAAAGATTGCAGGGAAGTTAAAGTCTAAAGGCAGAAAGCCGCTTTTGGCAGCCTGCGATGTTTACCGTCCGGCAGCAATAAAGCAGCTTCAGATAAATGGCGAGAAGCAGGGTGTGGAAGTATTTTCCATGGGAGATAAGCAGAACCCTGTAGATATTGCGAAAGGCGCAGTTGAATATGCGAAAAGTCATGGTTTCAATGTAGTTATTCTGGATACGGCGGGACGTCTCCATGTAGATGAAGATATGATGCAGGAGCTGCAGAATATCAAGACAGCCCTGGATGTGGATCAGACGCTTTTGGTGGTAGACGCCATGACAGGACAGGATGCCGTGAATGTATCCGATATGTTCAACCAGAAAATAGGGATTGATGGAGTAATCCTGACGAAACTGGACGGCGATACCAGAGGCGGTGCGGCGCTTTCTATTAAAGCGACCTGCGGAAAACCGATTTTGTTTGTGGGTATGGGTGAAAAGCTTTCAGATTTGGAGCAGTTCTATCCAGACCGCATGGCTTCCAGAATCTTAGGTATGGGCGATGTAATGAGCCTGATTGAGAAAGCCCAGGCGAACATCGACGAAGAAAAAGCCAGGGATATGGAGCAGAAGCTTAAGAAAGCCCAGTTTGGTTTTGACGATTATCTGGAAAGTATGAGCCAGGTAAAGAAGATGGGAGGTATATCCAGCATCCTGAGCATGATGCCGGGGATGGGGAACAAGATGCCGGATATTGAGTCAGCCATAGACGAGAAAAAAATGGGACGCATCGAAGCTATTATTTTATCCATGACGCCGCAGGAGCGTTCGAATCCGGATGTCCTGAACCCGTCCCGTAAGAAGCGGATTGCAAAAGGCGCAGGCGTGGATATCAGTGAAGTGAACAGACTGGTAAAACAGTTCGAACAGATGCGCAAGATGATGAAACAGCTCCCGGGCATGATGGGAGGTAAAGGTGGGAAAAGAGGTAAGTTCAGGCTTCCTTTTTGACATAAAATGAAATATATAAATAAGAGCCAAGGAGGTGAAAGAAAATGGCAGTAAAGATTAGATTGAGAAGAATGGGACAGAAAAAAGCTCCTTTCTATAGAATCGTTGTAGCTGATTCCAGATCCCCGAGAGACGGAAAGTGTATCGAAGAAATCGGCACTTACAATCCAAATACGGATCCAAGCGAGTTTAAAGTAAATGAGGAATTAGCAAAAAAATGGCTTGCAAACGGGGCACAGCCGACAGAGGTGGTAAGCAAGCTTTTCAAATTAGCCGGAATTGAGAAATAGGACGAAAGGTGAGCGTAATGAAAGAATTAGTTGAAGTAATTGCAAAAGCTCTCGTTGACAGTCCTGATGAAGTTGTGGTGACAGAAAAGGATACCGGAAAGGCTATCGTGCTTGAATTGAAAGTTGCAGCCTCAGATATGGGAAAGGTGATTGGCAAGCAGGGCAGGATAGCGAAAGCAATTCGATCCGTTATCAAAGCCGCAGCGTCAAAGGAAGATAAGAAGATTATTGTAGACATTTTACAATAATTGAAAGAAGTATGTAATTTAGAAAAAAATCTCGTGCATAACGGGATTTTTTTTGTTATAATGTAAAAAGGAGGTGTAACAAAAATGGGGAAGAGGAAAAAAATGACAATTTTTCTGCTGGCAGTGCTGTGTATCTTGGCGATAACGCCTATGACAGCAGACGCTGCAAAGCTGAAAAAAGTAAATGTGGACAAGTATTTGAAAAAGGGACGGAATTACACGATTCTTGCATACAATCCCACCAATAAATGGGTAAAGGTGAGAAAGAAAAAATCCGTACACTCCAGCAGATGGAACCTGATGCTGAATTACGGAGGAACGCTTACAGTGGACAGGAGTAAGCTGAAAAAGGGCGTAAAAACTTCTTGGATTCCGGTATTTATGTATGAGGGAAGAAAACGGACTACCGGATATATCCAGGCTACGCAAGTAAAGCTGGCAGTTGTATATAATAAGAAATATTCAGGGAACAGGATTATTGATACGGCGATTAAGACAGGTTTTCGATATTTGGGGACTCCGTTTGTGATGCCGGGGGCGTCGCTTGACCATGGAATCGACTGCGCGCAGTTTGTGGCGGCAGTATACCGGGCGGCAGGAAGAAATCTGGTATCTTGGGCGCATACAGATAACCTTCAGGCAGCGTGTTATGAAATTTTTTATCAGCGGGCGCAGAGAACCCTGTCTAAAAGCCAGATGAACAGGCTGAAGCCCGGGGATTTGCTGTTTTATCTAAAGAATGATACCAGCGGACCTATCGACCATGTGGGAATTTATATAGGGAATGGATTTATGATTAATTCTTCCGGGCATTACGGAATGGTTTATCCGAATGGCGGCGTCTGCCTCAAACGGGTACAGTATGGAAACCGCAAGATCGTGCGCGCGATGCGCATCCGGGGATTTTAGGGAACAGGAGTACGACATATGGAAGAGTATCTGCAGGTTGGTGTGATTACAAACACTCATGGCATCCGCGGGGAGGTGAAAGTCTTCCCAACGACGGATGATGCTGCAAGGTTTAAAAAGTTGAAACAGGTTTTGATGGACACCGGAAACGGTTATCAGGAAATGGAAATTGAGCATGTAAAGTTTTTCAAGCAGTTTGTTATCTTGAAATTCAAAGGATATGACAGCATCAATGAAATTGAGCGTTACAAACAGAAAAGCCTTCTGGTAGACAGGGCGCATGCAGTGAAGCTGAAAAAGAATGAGTATTTTATTGCGGATTTGATAGGGCTTTCAGTGTATACAGAAGACGGCGGACATTTAGGTCTGCTGAAAGATGTACTGCAGACAGGAGCAAATGATGTATATGTAGTAGAGATGGAGGACAAAAAGGAAGTCTTGATTCCTGCAATACGAGAATGTATCCTTGAGGTAAATATGGAGGAGAGGAACATGCAGGTTCATCTTTTAAAAGGGCTTCTTTGAACAGAAAATTATGAATTTTTATGTTTTGACATTGTTTCCGGAAATGATTCAGCAGGGGCTTGGTACCAGCATTACCGGCCGGGCTCTGGAGAAAGGGACGATTTCTCTAGAAGCGGTAAATATTCGGGATTACGCTGAAAATAAGCACCACAAAGTAGATGATTACCCATATGGGGGCGGTGCGGGTATGGTGATGCAGGCAGCGCCTGTGTACGGGGCTTATGAGGCAGTAAAAGAGAACATGGCATCTCCTCCCAGAGTTGTTTATCTTACTCCTCAGGGACAGGTGTTCCATCAGAAGATGGCTGAGGAACTGGCGAGGGAGGAGAATTTGGTGTTCCTGTGCGGACACTATGAAGGAATTGACGAGCGTGTGCTGGAGGAGATTGTTACAGATTATGTTTCTATTGGGGATTATGTGCTGACAGGAGGCGAGCTTCCTGCGATGGTCATGATTGACGCTATTTCCCGGATGGTTCCCGGCGTGCTAAGCAATGAGGAGTCCGCGCGCACAGAGTCATTCAGTGACAATCTTCTGGAACATCCTCAATACAGCCGTCCGGAAGTATGGAGGGGAAAGAATGTGCCTCAGGTGCTCTTGTCAGGGCACCATGCAAATATAGAGAGATGGAGGCGGGAACAGTCCCTTCTCCGGACGGCTGTCCGGAGACCGGATTTGTTGGAAACAGCGGTATTGAGTGAAAAAGATAAAAAGTATCTACATGAAATGTGGAGGAAGGATTAGGAGGAAAACATGCAGAAAAAGTGCAGAGGGCTGATAGCAGTCCTTTTCCTACTGTTCGGAATATGCTTTTCAATGGATGCTGCGGCGGCATATCCGCCCATATCGGATGCAAGACCTCTGAAAGCATACGGATGGCAATCGAAAAAATACACGGTCTATACAGATGAAACATTAGCAGAGCAAATGTGCGTCTTGTCTTACGGAGAGTGTGAGGTTGTGGCAGTTAGCAAAAATGCGGCGCAGATTCGGTATAAGGAAGACAACACCATGAAAAAGGGCTGGATTCCTTTGACGAAGCTGGTATATAATCCGGAGTATGCGCATCAGGTGTCTTATGCAAATGCAGATTTGACGCTGTACAGGCGTCCTACAGTGAAAGCGCCGTACATAATGATTCCCCAGTTCTCAGGCGGTGTGACAGTTAGTGAGCGCGGCGGTTGGACGGAGGTTCTTTTCCGTTCCGGTTCGGCATATTATCTGGGATGGATAAAAACGAGCACTCATCAAAGCATGGTAAGGCTTTCTATGGAGACGACTACCCAGCCTCTGGCAAATGGTATTTACACGATTTCTCCAAGAAATGCTGTGACAAAGGCATTGACCTGTGAGACGGGAGGCAGCAAGTTTAAGCTTGCTGCAAACAGGAAAGCAGGCACGCAGAGATTTCGCCTGCGTTATGTAGCGGACGGCTATTATCTGGTTACTCCTTTAAAAGAGAAAGGAAACCTGACAGATGCAGGGGGGCGGCTGAAGGCAAGGGAAGACGGCTGTCTGTGGAAGCTGTCGCGGAGCGGCGGATGTTTCTATATCCAGTCAAAGGACAGCAGAAGAGGACTGCGCTATGCGTCAGGAAGGGTTTCAGCAGCGGCTTTCCGAAAAGATAAGGCACAGCAGTGGAAATTTGTAAAGATTTCCAGGAAACCGACAAAGGAGAGCAGTATCGTGTTCTCACAATATGATCCGAAATGGGGCGGTTCTACTTATTATGCGGGGCCCACCAGGCGTACCATTTCTACGTCGGGCTGCGGGGTTGTGGCATTGACAAACGCAGTGTACGCATTAAATGGGGAATTTATTAATCCTGCAAAGATAGCGAGATTTTCAGTATCTCGGGGGCATTACTTCTATAATCAGGGCACAGCAGACACCTTGTATCCGGATTTTGCAAAAAAATACGGAAAGATGTATCATTTTAAGCACAATGGGAAAACCTATTCCCTTAGTAAAGTAAAACAACATCTGCTCAAAGGAAGAGTAGCAGTTGCACTGGTTCCCGGACACTATATTGCAATTGTAGGATACCGCAGCTCAGATGGATGTTTTCTGGTACTGGATTCTGCAATCTACGGTAAACGGCCGACAACGATTTACGGAGACTGGGTATCTGCTGCCACCCTGGGGCAAGGGACACTCCGGTGCGAGTATTTCCATATTTTGTCGAGACAGTGAAAAGTTCCTTGCATTTTTCGGAAAGTCATGGTAAAATAAACAGCGTTGTGAGAAGGAGATGGTCCTCTGTTACAGAAAGCTGTATTAAGAACATCCGAAAATATAAGGAGGAACACAATGAACGAAATTATCAGAAACATTGAAGCTGCTCAGATGAAAGCAGAAGTACCGCAGTTCCGTGTAGGTGATACGGTAAAGGTATATGCAAAGATTAAAGAGGGAAACCGTGAGCGTGTACAGATTTTTGAAGGAACTGTACTGAAAAAGCAGGGCGGAAGCAGCGTCAGGGCAACCTTTACAGTAAGGAAAAATTCAAACGGTATTGGCGTAGAAAAAACCTGGCCGATTCACTCTCCGAATGTAGAGAAAGTGGAAGTTGTCAGAAGAGGTAAGGTAAGACGTGCAAAACTGACTTATCTGAGAGGACGCGTTGGTAAGAGAGCCAAGGTTAAAGAATTAGTAAAATAAAAATGGACCAGGGACAAGTACTTTCGCAGTAGTTGTCCCTGTTTTCTACTAAGGTGGTATTTTGAGGTAGAAGATATGCGCAGAGTACGGAGAAGGCGGCAACGCAAGGAAATAGAGAAAAAGAGTGCAATCAAAGCAGTACTGGGATGGATTTTCCAGATTTTTGTCGTAGTTCTGATTGCTTATGTGGTTGTGTTTTTCTTTGGGCAGACCAGAACAAATGTGGGACAGTCCATGAATCCCACGCTGGCCGGTGGTGATACGGTTCTTTTGAATGAACTTTCGTATAAATTAAAAAGTCCCGCAAGAGGCGATGTGATAGCCTTTAAGGTAAATGGCAGCAATAGTTCTTATATCCGGCGGGTGATCGGGCTTCCGGGAGAAACGGTGCAGATAAAAGATGGAGCCATCTATATCAACGATGAAAAGTATGAGGAAGACGAAAGTATTATGCCCATAAGGAATGCAGGGATAGCAGAAAAAAAGATTACATTGAATTCTTCTGAATATTTTGTTTTGAGTGATAATCGGGACAGCAGCGAGGACAGCCGTTTTGTAGATGTGGGGAATGTGAGTTTATCAGACATTGAAGGGAAAGTCTGGTGTGTTATATCTCCCATGTCGCATTTTGGATTAGTGGATTAGTATACGGAAAGGATTTTACAGAATGAATTATCAATGGTATCCCGGACATATGACAAAAGCAAAACGCATGATGCAGGAGGACATCAAGCTAATTGATCTGGTGATTGAGCTGGTGGATGCCAGGGTGCCTTTATCCAGCAGAAATCCTGATATTGATGAGCTGGGAAAAAATAAGGCGCGGCTGATTCTGCTGAATAAAGCAGACTTAGCCTCTGATGAATGCAATGCGCTATGGATGGTTTATTTTAAAACAAAAGGATATTTTACGGTCAAAGTCAATTCTAGAAATGGCTCGGGAATCAAAGCTGTAGAAGGCGCAATACAGGAAGCGTGCAAAGAAAAGATAGAACGGGACAGGCGCAGGGGGATAAAAAACCGTCCTGTGCGGGCGATGGTTGTAGGTATACCAAATGTGGGAAAATCTACGTTCATCAATACTTTTGCCGGGAAAGCCTGTGCGAAAACAGGTAATAAGCCCGGCGTTACAAAAGGAAAGCAGTGGATTCGCCTGAATAAAAATACGGAGCTGCTGGATACACCGGGAATCTTATGGCCGAAATTTGAGGATCAGACAGTAGGACTGCATCTTGCAATGATAGGCTCCATCAGGGACGAGATTTTGAATGTGGATGAATTAGCCCTGGAACTAATAAAATTTTTGAAGGAACATTATCAAGGATGCCTGGAAGAGAGATATGGCTGCAGCGAATCGGGAGATGTCGTTTCTGTCTTGGGCGAGATTGCAGAGAGCAGAGCCGGACGTTTAAAGGGGAATGAACTGGACTACACCAAAGCTGCTGCAATCTTAATAGATGATTTCCGGAGCGGGCGGCTTGGAAAAATTACGCTCGAATTTCCGTAACAGTTTTGCTTAGAGTTAAGTATTAAAAGAATTTGGGGAAAATGAGTATAAATAATAAAGTAAAAGAAAGGATGGACTATGGGTACAGGGGAGAAAGAAGAAAAAACAGGAGAGCGGACGGCAAAGAATATGGTGAAAGAAGTATTGAGCATGGCGTTATATATTGCCGTTGTATTGTGTATTACCTTTTTGGTAGTGAGATATGTAGGACAGAGGACACAGGTGGACGGCCATTCCATGGAAAATACGCTCTTTGACGGGGATAATTTAATTGTAGATAAGATCTCCTACCGTTTTACAGATCCTAAACGGTTCGATATTATTGTGTTTCCTTATCATTATAAAGAGGATACATACTATATAAAAAGAATTATCGGGCTTCCGGGAGAAACTGTCCAGATTCGGGACGGGGAAATTTATATTGACGGGGCAATTCTGGAAGAAGATTATGGAAAAGAAACGATGCTGACCAGCGGACGGGCAGCAGATCAGATACAGTTAGGCGAAGACGAATATTTTGTTTTAGGCGATAACAGGAACCACAGCGAGGATAGCCGTTTTGATGATGTGGGAAATATTGAGCGTTCGGAAATTATCGGACGGGCATTTATACGAATCTGGCCGTTTGAACGCTTTGGCCTGTTGAAACATCAATAAGGAGATACATGGAAAAAAAGATTTCGGAAATTAAACACGAATTTGCATCAGCCGGAACAGAAGAGCTTTGGGGACTGTTCGCACTTTATGCGGAAGATTCCAGGGCCGGGGTTTCCGGCTTGATTAAACAATACAAAAAAAAGCTGGAAAAACTGGAAAAAGAGAAAGAACGTCTCTGGAAGATGAAGGAATATGAGCGTCAGTACAGATATATGGGGTATGTGTGCGGAATTGACGAAGCGGGCCGCGGACCGCTGGCCGGTCCGGTAGTGGCAGGAGCAGTAATCCTGCCGGGAGACTGTGAGATTCTGTGGCTTAATGATTCCAAGCAGCTCAGCGAAAAAAAGAGAGAAGTACTTTATGACGAAATTATGGAAAAAGCGGTTGCAGCAGAAGTGGGTATCGTGGAATCGGGGAAAATTGATGAGATAAATATCCTCCAGGCTACCTATGAAGCGATGCGTCAGGCAGTGAACAAGCTGTCCGTCCGTCCGCAGGTTCTGCTGAATGATGCAGTAACAATTCCGGGGCTGGATATCCGGCAAATTCCTATTATAAAGGGAGATGCAAAAAGTCTTTCCATAGCGGCTGCCAGTGTAATTGCGAAAGTCACCAGGGACAGGCTGATGAAAAAATATGATGAATCTATGCCGGAATATGGATTTGCATCCCATAAAGGTTACGGTTCTGCCGCTCACATTGAAGCGATTAAAAAATATGGTCCTTCTCCTATCCATAGACAATCCTTTATTTCAAATTTTTTATAACAGGAAAAGGACGATTGTATGAACAGAAGAAAAGTCGGGGCAGAATATGAACGCTATGCGGCGCACTTTCTGGAAAAGCAGGGATATCAGATTATAGAATACAATTACTGCTGCAGGCTGGGAGAAATCGATATCGTTGCCAGGGATGGGAGATACCTGGTGTTTGTAGAAGTGAAATACCGTTCTGATAGTACCCAAGGCTATGCGCTGGAGGCAGTGGACGCCCGGAAACAGACGGTTATCCGTAAAGTGGCCCAGTATTATCTTCTGGCGCGCCATTTGCCGCCGGAAACGCCCTGCAGATTTGACGCAGTGGGAATTACGGGAAAGGATACCGTGCTGGTGAAGGATGGATTCTAGGAAACCGGCGTAAAGCAAAAAGAGCGGTAAATAGCTGGAGGGAAAACATGGAGCTGAAAAGAAAAGGAAAACAGGAAGTCATTCAGATACGAAATGCGGGAACCGTTCCGTTCCTGGCATACCCAATGCTGGACGCGCCGGGAGTGGCGGTTCATGGATTTTCTACTCGTTTGGGCGGCGTGAGCCGGGAGCATTTATCCAGTATGAACCTGGGATTCGGAAGAGGGGACGCAGAGGAACATGTATACGAAAATTTCAGGAGAATTGGCGAATCTATCGGTGTTTCATCAGAGGATATGGTGCTTTCCCAGCAAACACATACCACAAACGTACAGGTTGTAAAAGAGGCAGACCGGGGCAGGGGGATCACAAAGCCTCTGGGATGGACGGATGTGGATGGACTGGTCACAGATGTACCGGGGCTGGTGTTGGTGACTTTTTATGCGGACTGTGTGCCTTTGTTTTTCCTTGATCCGGTAAAACATGCTGTGGGTTTGTCACATTCGGGCTGGAGAGGAACCGTAGGGAAAATAGGAAAAGTGACTGTTGAGACAATGGTTCGGGAGTATGGGAGCCGTCCGGAGGATATCCTGGCGGCAGTAGGGCCGTCTATCTGCCAGGACTGCTATGAGGTAAGTGCGGATGTGATAGAAGCATTTCAGAAGCAGTATAGGAAAAAACAGTGGGATTCTTTGTTTTATAAAAAAGAAAATGGAAAATACCAGTTGAATCTTTGGCGTGCGAATGAGCTGGTATTTCTGGAATCCGGTATTTTGCCGGAACATATCAGTGTTACGGATGTATGTACCTGCTGTAACCCGGAAATCCTGTATTCCCACAGGGCATCAAAAGGGATGCGGGGGAATCTGGCTGCATTTCTGGGATTGCGGAAAAACGGCTGAGAAAGGCCGGCGTGACGACGCCAGCCTTTTTGTTATACATTTTGATTGTATTTTTGCAGAAGTTTGTGTATCTTTGCGGTAGTATCCTGTACCTGCCCGATGGAGATATCGTGATTCAGCGAATCAATGATACTGGCGAGGTACTTTGTCATGTCGGCCTCCTGGTAATAAGGACGCTCCAGCAGTTCCGGGCGGCGGTAGTGGAGATTGGTGGTTACTACTTTGGTAATATAGCCTTTTTCATAATATTCATCAAATTTCTCCATGCCATCTGTAAACAGGCCAAAGGTTGTACATACAAAAACGCGTTTTGCTTTGCGGTCTTTAAGCTGTTTTGCTACATCCAGCATACTTTCCCCAGAGGAAATCATATCGTCAATGATAATCACATCTTTGCCCTCTACGGATGAACCCAGGAACTCATGCGCTACGATGGGGTTTTTACCGTTTACAATCGTAGAGTAGTCCCTGCGTTTATAAAACATACCCATGTCCACGCCAAGAATATTGGCAAAATATACGGCGCGTCCCATAGCTCCCTCATCAGGGCTTATCATCATCAAATGGTCATTGTCTATCCTGAAATCCGGTACTGAGTCAATCAGCGCTTTCAGGAACTGATACGTGGGCATGAACGAATCGAAGCCCTGGATAGGAATTGCATTCTGTACCCGGGGATCGTGGGCGTCAAAGGTGATGATGTTGGAGACCCCCATTTCCACCAGTTCCTGAAGAGCAAGCGCACAGTCTAAAGATTCCCTTTTGCTCCGCTTATGCTGGCGTCCTTCATACATGAAGGGCATGATGACATTGATGCGGTGTGCTTTTCCGTTTGCAGCGGAAATAATACGCTTTAAATCCTGATAGTGGTTGTCCGGAGACATATGGTTAAGATGTCCGCTCACTGTGTAGGTTAAACTGTAATTGCATACGTCCACAAGGATAAATAAATCACAGCCCCGGACAGAATCCCGGATAACGCCTTTTGCCTCGCCGCTTCCAAAACGGGGACAGGAGCAGTCCAGGAGATAATTATCTTCTAAATATCCCTTAAAAGCAATATCCTGAATATCGTGAGTCGGGGTTTTGTGGCGGTACTCCAGAAGATGTCGATGTACCTGCATGGCAAAGGGAAGGCTGCTCTCCAACGCAGCGATTTTTAAAGGTGCAACGGGAATTGCCTTATATAAGGACTCTAAGTTTGGCATATTAACCTCCAAAATAATATATGTTTCGACAAGATTTTTCAAATCTAGTTATATCATTTTGATAAAGGAGAGTCAAGATGTTATTGCGTTACTGCTGCGTGAAGAGTAACATTAAGATTTCATTGCAATTTTGCGGGTGATTTAGTATGATAGGTGAGAATAGGAGGTTGGACAGATATGAGTAAACCGATTGTGGCCATTGTAGGAAGGCCGAATGTAGGAAAGTCCACGCTGTTTAACGCGCTGGCTGGGGAAAATATCTCCATTGTAAAAGATACGCCCGGGGTTACCAGGGACCGCATTTATGCGGATGTGGAATGGCTGAATATGACTTTTACGCTGATTGATACCGGGGGGATTGAGCCGGACACCAGCGATGTGATTCTGGCGCAGATGCGGGAGCAGGCGCAGATAGCCATAGATACTGCAGATGTGATTATTTTCATGACGGATGTCAGGCAGGGCCTGGTAGATTCTGATTCAAAAGTGGCAGATATGCTGCGGCGCTCCGGGAAGCCGGTCGTACTGGTGGTAAATAAAGTAGACAGCTTTGTGAAGATGATGGCTGACGTATATGAATTTTATAACCTTGGCATCGGCGACCCGGTTCCGGTATCGGCAAATGCGAAACTTGGTATCGGTGATATGCTGGACATCGTAACAGAGCATTTCAATCAGGAAGAGTTTGAGGAAGAAGAGGATGACAGGCCGAAGATTGCGATAGTAGGAAAGCCAAATGTGGGCAAATCTTCTATAATAAACAAGCTGATTGGGGAACAACGGGTGATTGTATCTGATATAGCAGGAACCACCAGGGACGCCATTGATACGGATATTGTGTGGGATGGCAAAGAGTATGTGTTTATCGATACGGCAGGTCTGAGACGTAAAAGCAAGATTAAGGAAGAACTGGAACGTTACAGTATTATCCGCACGGTGACGGCAGTGGACAGAGCAGACGTGGTAGTCGTAGTAATAGATGCTACGGAAGGTGTAACAGAGCAGGACGCCAAGATTGCAGGCATTGCTCATGAGAGAGGAAAAGGAATTATCGTTGCGGTAAATAAATGGGATGCTGTTGAAAAGGACGATAAGGCGATTTACAGATATACAGAGAAAATCCGGATGACGCTTTCTTTCATACCGTATGCCGAAATTATGTTTATTTCGGCAGAAACAGGAAAAAGGCTGCCAAAGTTGTTTGAAAAAATCGATATGGTGCTGGCGAACCAGGCCATGCGGGTTCAGACAGGCGTGCTGAACGAAATCCTGACGGAAGCCGTGGCTTTGCAGCAGCCGCCTTCCGATAAGGGAAAACGGCTGAAGCTTTATTATATTACCCAGGTATCCGTAAAGCCTCCGACTTTTGTGATTTTTGTCAATGACAAGCAGTTGACACATTTTTCTTATACCAGATATCTGGAAAATAAGCTTCGGGACACCTTTGGGTTCCAGGGCACGCCCCTGCGATTTATTTATAGGGAAAGAACTATAAATGAGCAAATTTAAAAAATTGCACAATAAGCCTATGCCACTAAAGCTTTAACCTGCTCAAAGCCAATGTGC